>CALVXL010000035.1 GCA_944369635.1 uncultured Clostridia bacterium | reverse complement strand
GGAAGTCATGCTCGATTTCCATTACCGCTCGAAATATGAAGAGCTCATCGCATTTTCCAACTACGCCTTTTATCACGGCAGACTGCGCATTTCGCCCAATACCGAGCAGCCCGCCAAGCCGCCCATCGAAGTGGTGCGCGTCAAAAACGGAAAATGGTCGGACCGCAGCAATTTTGCGGAAGCGAAAGCGGTGGTTCTGCTGTTGAAAAACTTTCTTAAAACCCGTAACGCCGAACAGACGGTGGGCGTAATCACCTTCAACTCGGCGCAAAAAGACCTCATTATGGACGTCATTGACGAGGAGTGCGCCAAGGATAAGGACTTTGCCCTGCGTTGCAATCAGGAATGGAACCGTAAGCGCAACGGAGAGGATATCGGGCTTTTCGTCAAAAATATCGAAAACGTGCAGGGCGACGAGCGCGACACCATCATTTTTTCGCTGGCATATGCCAAAAACGAGCAGGGAAAGGTCGTCAGAAATTTCGGCTGGCTCAATCAGCGCGGCGGCGAAAACCGCCTGAACGTGGCGATTTCCCGCGCAAAGGAAAAAATTTACGTGGTTACCTCTATTACCAGCGGCGATCTGTATGTGGGGGATCTGCAGACCGAAGGGCCGAAGATTTTCAAAAAGTACCTCGAATATGCCGAAGCGGTTAGCTCGGGCAGAGAGGAGGTCGCGCACGAAATTCTGCTGTCGCTTTGCGACGTGAGGACGCAGTCCGCCGCGGCGACGGCTTATGATTCGCCGTTTGAGGAAGAGGTATACGACGGCCTTGTCAAACGCGGTTTCGAAGTGGATAAAAACGTGGGGATCGGCGGGTACAGCATCGACCTTGCCATTAAGTCGCAAGGCAAATACATACTCGGTATTGAATGCGATTCCCACCTTTACGAAACGCCCGATTCCGCGCGCGATCGGGACGTGCACAGGCAGGAATATCTTGAAAGCCGCGGCTGGAATCTGCACCGTATCTGGAGCACCAATTGGTGGCATTCGCCCCAAAAAGAACTGGAAAAAATACAAAAAATCGTGGGAACGCTTTCCTGATTCCCGCAAAGCGCCCGTAAAAAACGGGCGCTTTTACGTTAAATTAACCGTTACGCGTTACAATACGGAAAAAGATAAGCGAAATCGGCTTATTTACGGCAAAAAAGACAGGCAGAAATATAAAATCTTTTGCGCCGAAATCTGTACGGGATAAAAGGAGAAAAATTATGGCAACGATTCTGATCGTGGAAGACGACGAGGGCGCACGGATACTGACCGAGGCCAATCTCAAACGGTTTTACAATATCGAAACGGCAAAAAACGGCAAGGAGGCGTTGGCGCTCATATACGATAAACACGTCGATCTGATTCTTTCCGACATTATGATGCCCGAGATGGACGGCTATGAAATGGCAAAGGCACTCCGCGAATCGGGCAACGATACGCCCATCATCTTCATGACGGCGAAACAGTCTACCGAGGATAAGATAGAAGGGTTTTCCTCGGGCGTGGACGATTACGTCGTCAAGCCCATCGATTACAGCGAGCTTTTGTGGCGCATCAAGGCGGTTTTGAGAAGGTATCAGATTTCCGAAGCGCGTAAAATAAAGCTCGGCGATTTTTCCGTGGATTCGGAAAGCTATACCGCGGAATACAAGGGCGAGAAGATCGATCTTACCCGAAAGGAGTTCGATCTCTTGTTCAAACTGCTTTCCTATCCCAACAGAATATTCACCAAAAACCAGCTTCTCGACGACGTATGGGGGATTTCCACGCCGAGCGGCGACGATACCATCAAGGTGCACGTTTCCAAACTGCGCAATAAGTTGCAGAAAGTTACCGAATTCGATATCGTTTCCGTCAAGGGAATCGGCTATAAAGCCGTGATCGGGGAGGGCGTATGAAAAAGCGTAAAAAATACGCGATTAATTTGACCAAGCGGCGCATTTTCAGAATGCTTCTGGTGCAGACCGTCATCATCGTTTTGGCAACGCTCGGTTCTTACGTGTTTGTCAGTTCCATGGCGAAACTCGCCGGAACAACCAAGGTGAATCTGACGCTTCTCGCCATACTCATTCCGATGTGCGTGGTGCTGGGTGTGATCAATTACATTATTTCCAAGTATATTTATAAATACGTGTTTATTCTTTCGGAAGGCATCAGACGGGTATCGGACGGCGATTTTTCCGTAAGGCTGAAAGAGGAAAAAGGCGGGCCGCTTACCGAAGTGTACGGCGATTTCAATAAGATGTGCGCCGAACTTGAAAACGTGGAACTTCTGAAAAACGACTTTCTGAACAACTATGCGCACGAACTTCGCACGCCCATTACTTCCATCAACGGGTTTGCGCGGCTGCTGATGGAAAACGACGTTACCGAAAGTGAACGGAACGCGTATCTGCAACTCATTGCCGACGAGTCCAAACGGCTTGCCGCGCTGGCAAACAGTACGCTTTTGATGAGTAAACTGGACGCGCAGTCCATCGTGCTCGATAAGGCGGAATACGATTTGGGCGAACAACTCCGGCAGTCGGTGATTCTGCTTTCGGGGGAGTGGAGCGGCAAAAATATCAACGTGGACGGGAGCGAGATCGAGGACGTTACGTATAACGGAAATCAGTCGCTTATGCAGGAAGTATGGTATAACCTTTTGTCGAACGCCATCAAATACACGCCGCGGGGCGGGGAGATCAGACTGAGCGCAAAAGAGGAAAACGGCGACATCGTGGTCGCAATAAGCGATACCGGCGCGGGAATGAGCGAAGAAACCGTTTCTCATATTTTCGAAAAGTATTATCAGGGCGACAAGTC
>CALVXL010000034.1 GCA_944369635.1 uncultured Clostridia bacterium | reverse complement strand
CGAGATTCATAAAGAGAGGCGGTAAGGTCTGGATCGACATCTTCCCGCATAAACCGATCACGAAAAAGCCGCAGGATTCCCGTATGGGTAGCGGTAAAGGCGCGGTCGAATACTGGGTAGCCGTGGTAAAGCCGGGCAGAGTTCTTTTCGAAATGAACGGCGTTACCGAGGACGTCGCCAAGGAAGCAATGAGACTTGCCGGACACAAACTTCCCATCAAAACGAAGTTTGTATCGCGCGCGGATTTCGAAGCCGAAAATAAACAGGAAGGCGGTGAAGGTTAATGAAGACGAAAGATATTAGAGAACTTACCGACGACGAGCTCGTAACCCGTCTTGCGGAATTGAAGAACGAACTTTTCAACCTTCGTTTCCGTCACGCTACGGGGCAGCTGGAAAATCCCGTTTCTTTGAGAAACTGCAAGAAAGACATCGCGAAGGTCAAAACCATCATTCGCGAAAGAGAACTGAAGGCGAAGGCTTAACGGGGAGAACAGGTATGGAAAGAAATTTGAGAAAAGAAAGAGTCGGCGTCGTAGTGTCCGACAAAATGGATAAGACCGTGGTAGTCGCCATCGAAGAAAAGGCGAAACACCCGCTCTATAAAAAGACCATCAAGAGCACGCACAGATTCAAGGCGCATGACGAAAAGAACGAGTGCGGCGTCGGTGATAAAGTCCGTATCGTGGAAACGAGAAAACTTTCCAAGGACAAGAACTGGAGAGTTGCGGAAATCATCGAAAAGGCGAAATAACGGAGGTTCGTGACTATGATACAACCACAATCGAGATTGAAAGTTGCCGATAACTCGGGCGCAAAGGAAATCATGTGCATCAGAGTGCTCGGCGGCAGTTTCAGAAGAACCGGAAATATCGGTGACGTCATCGTCGCAAGCGTGAAATCGGCTACGCCGGGCGGCGCGGTCAAGAAAGGCGAAGTCGTCAAAGCGGTCATCGTCCGTTCCACGAACGGCGTGAGAAGACCCGACGGTACGTATATCAGATTCGACGAAAACGCAGCGGTCATCATCGACAACCAGAAACAGCCGAGAGGCACGCGTATCTTTGGACCGATTGCGAGAGAACTGCGCGATAAAGATTATATGCGTATTATTTCGCTTGCACCCGAAGTACTGTAAGGAGATTGCACGATGAAAGTTAAAAAGAACGATACCGTAAAGGTAATTACCGGTAAGGACGCTGGCAAAACGGGCAAAGTGCTCGTCGCGCTCCCCAAGGAAGGGAAAGTCGTAGTAGAAGGCGTCAATATCCAGAAAAAGCATAAAAAGGCGAGAAACGCGCAGGACGTAGCCAAAATCGTGGAACAGAACGGCGCGATCGAAGTCAGCAACGTCATGGTAGTTTGCCCCAAATGCGGCAAGACCACGCGGGTGGGCTATAAAGTCGAAGGCGACAAGAAAGTGCGCGTATGCAAACACAGCGGTTGCAACGCGGTGCTCGACGTAGCGGAAACCAAGGAAGTCAAAAAGGCTACCAAGAAGGCCGCCGCGGAAAAGAGCACGGAAAAGAAAACTACCGAAAAGAAGACCGCCACGAAAAAGACCGCGACCAAAAAGGCTGCGGACGCCGGCGAAGAAAAGAAAACGGTAACCAAAAAAGCGACCGCGACGAAGAAGACGGCGGCGAAGAAGGCTGAGGCGGAAGACGCCGGCAAAGCGGAATAATGCGGAGGTAAATTAAATGGCAGCAGCAAAGAAGACTCAGGTTGCTAAGGAAACTGCAACCGAGAAAAAGCCGGTTGAACTCAACAGAGTAAAGGCTCGTTACGTCAATGAAGTAGTACCGTACCTTGTTAAGAAGTTCAATTATAAAAATATAAATCAGGTTCCCAAGCTGGTCAAAATCACGCTGAACACCGGTCTCGGCGACGTAAAGGACAACGCCAAGAGTATTCAGCTTGCGGTTGAGGAACTCAAGACGATATCCGGTCAGAAACCTCTCACCATCGCGGCGAGAAAATCCGTTGCGAACTTCAAAGTGAGAGAGGGCATGACCGTCGGCGCGAAAGTGACGCTGAGGGGCGATCGCATGTACGAATTCTTCGATAAGCTCGTATCGATCGCGCTTCCGAGAGTCAGGGACTTCCGCGGCGTTTCGACCAAGTCTTTCGACGGCAGGGGCAACTATGCGATGGGCGTGAAAGAACAGCTCATCTTCCCCGAAATTTCCTACGATCAGGTGGAAAAGATCAGAGGTTTCGACATCTGTTTCACCACGACGGCGAACACCGACGAGGAAGCCAGAGAACTTCTGAAAGCGCTGGGTATGCCTTTCAGCGCAAAGTAAGGTATTAAGGAGAACGATAATGGCTAAAAAAGCGATGATAAATAAACAGCAAAGACCCGCAAAGTTCTCAACGAGAGCTTATACGAGATGCAGCATCTGCGGCAGACCGCACGCTGTCATCAGAAAGTACGGGATTTGCCGTATCTGTTTCAGAAATCTTGCGTATAAGGGGCAGATCCCCGGCGTGAAGAAAGCAAGCTGGTAAGGAGGACGGAAAAATGACAGACGTTATAGCAGATATGCTCACGAGAATCAGAAACGCGCTCCTTGCAAAGCACGAAACCGTTGAAGTGCCCGCGTCCAAAATCAAAAAGGCGATCGCGAACATCCTCCTCAGCGAAGGTTACGTCAATGACGTGAAGTTCGAAGAAGACGGCGTTCAGGGCAAAATCGTCATCACGCTGAAATACGGCGTTGCCGGCGCAAAGGTCATCAGCGGACTGAAGAGAGTCAGCAAACCGGGACTCAGGATTTACGTCGGATGCGATGAAATCCCGCAGGTTCTCGGCGGCATGGGTATCGCAATCCTTTCCACTTCCAAAGGCGTTATGACCGACAAGGAAGCGAGAAAAGCGCACCAGGGCGGCGAAGTGCTCGCGTACGTTTGGTAGGAGGTAAGGATATGTCGAGAATAGGCAGAATGCCGGTAACGTTGCCGGCGGGCGTCACGGTAGACGTCAAAGAAAAGGAATTTACCGTAAACGGACCGAAAGGTTCTCTTACGCAGGAATACGATCCGAAAATCACCATTAAAGTGGAAGGTAACGTCGCGCACCTCACGAGGGCGGACGACGAAAACGACACCAGAGCGAAGCACGGTCTTTACAGAGCGCTTTTGCACAACATGGTGGTCGGCGTGACCGAAGGCTTCAAAAAGAGTCTCGTGATCGCGGGCGTAGGTTACAAAGTCGCAAAGCAGGGCAACAAAGTCGTGCTGAACGTGGGTTATTCGCATCCCGTGGAAATTTACGAAGAAGACGGGATCAAGCTGGAATGCCCCTCGGCGACGGAAATCACCGTTTCGGGGATCGATAAGACCAAGGTCGGCCAGTATGCGGCGAACGTTCGCGCCATCCGCAAGCCCGAACCTTATCACGGCTACGGAATCCATTACAGCGACGAAGTGATTGAGCGTAAGGAAGGCAAGACCGCAGGTAAATAAGCGTAAAAAACTATTTAAGTTGCTTTTGAGGTGGGGCGCAATGCTCTGCTTACTGCGCTATGCGCGAGAAAGTTTAATTAGGAGAAATCATGATTACCAAAATCAATAAAAATCAGGACAGAAAAAAGAGACATAGAAGGGTTCGCGGCAAGGTTTCCGGTACGGCTCAGGCTCCGAGACTTTGCGTTTACAGAAGCCTTACGAACATCTATGCGCAGGTCATCGACGATACCGTGGGCAATACCATTGCCGCCGCTTCCACGCTGGACAAGGAGCTGAAAGGCTCGCTCGAAGGCAAAACGAAGAACGAACAGGCTAAAATGGTAGGCGCGCTTATCGCGAAAAAGGCTCTGGCCAAAGGCGTCGAAACGGTTGTTTTCGACAGAGGCGGTTATCTGTACACGGGGCGTGTGCAGAACCTCGCCGAAGGCGCAAGAGAGGGCGGTTTGAAATTCTAACCGTAAAAATTCAGGAAAGAGAGGAATTGAGATATGGCAAGAGAAAATAACAGACCTGCACGCAGAGCCGAAGCGGACGACGGAATGATCAAAAAGCTGATCTGCGTCAACCGCGTAACGAAAGTCGTTAAAGGCGGTCGCAATATGCGTTTCGCCGCGCTGGTCGTGGTAGGCGACGGCAACGGCAGAGTGGGCTGCGCGATGGGCAAAGCGAACGAAGTCCCCGAGGCGATCGAAAAGGCTACGCAGAGAGCAAAGAAGGGCATGACGAAATGCGCGCTCGTCGGGACGACGATCCCGCACGAAGTGATCGGCAAATTCGGCAGAGGCAGCGTGCTGATGCTCCCCGCCGAAGAAGGTACCGGCGTTATCGCCGGCGGTCCGGTGCGTGCGGTCATGGAAGCCGTCGGGATCAAGAACATCAGAACCAAGTCCTACGGCACGAATAACCCGATCAACTGCGTGAAAGCGGCACTGGAAGGTTTGAAAGAACTCCGCACCGTGGAACAGATTGCGGCGCTTCGCGGCAAGAGCGTGGAAGAGATCAAGGGTTAAGGAGGGCTACTTTTATGGCAGAAAACAACAAGATCAAAGTTACGCTCGTAAAAAGCACGATCGGCTCCACGCCGTACCAGAAGAGCGTAGTGGCGGCTTTGGGACTGAAAAAGATACGTTCTTTCAAAATTCACGAAGAAAATCCCTGCATCATGGGCATGATCAAAAAGGTTTCGCACCTTTTGAAAGTTGAAAGAGTTTAAGGAGTAACGAACATGAGAATAGATACACTTCAACCCGCAACCGGCGCGAGAACTTCCAAAAAAAGACTCGGCAGAGGGATCGGTTCGGGCTTAGGCAAGACGAGCGGTAAAGGTCATAAAGGACAGTGGGCGCGTAGCGGCGGCGGCGTGAGAGTCGGCTTCGAAGGCGGCCAGATGCCCCTGATCAGAAGACTGCCCAAACGCGGCTTCAACAACCATTTCAGAAAGGTTTACACCATCGTCAATCTTTCCGCGCTTTCGGGTTTCGAAGCGGGTACCGTAGTCGATAAGGAATTGTTGCTCGAAAACGGGCTCATCAAATACGTTAAGGACGATGCGGGGCTGAAAGTTCTGGGCAACGGCGAAATCAACGTTGCGCTCACCGTGAAAGCGGCGAAGTTCTCGGCTTCCGCCAAAGAAGCGATCGAAAAGGCCGGCGGAAAAGCGGAAGTTGAGTAATCCCGAATAACGGAGGGCGGAAATGTTTCAGACATTAGTAAAAGCATTTAAAATCAAAGAGGTAAGGCG
>CALVXL010000033.1 GCA_944369635.1 uncultured Clostridia bacterium | reverse complement strand
GTCATTCGTCCCATGGACGAGCCGTATTCCGCTACGGGCGGTCTCGCCATCTTAAAGGGCAATCTCGCGCCGCACGGCTGCGTGGTCAAGCGCAGCGCGGTAGCGCCCGAAATGCTGGTGAATACCGGCACTGCGGTCGTATTCGACAGCGAGGAAGAGGCGATCAAAGGCATTACGGGCGGCGCGGTCAAGTCGGGCGACGTCGTCGTAATCCGTTACGAGGGGCCGAAGGGCGGTCCCGGTATGCGCGAAATGCTCATGCCCACCGCTACCATCTGCGGCATGGGGCTCGATAAGACGGTGGCGCTCATCACCGACGGAAGATTTTCCGGCGCGACGCGCGGCGCGGCGATCGGGCACGTATCTCCCGAAGCGGCGGACGGCGGTCCCATCGGACTTGTTAAAAACGGCGACAAGATCGCCATCGATATGAAAAATTACAGCGTGAATCTGCTGGTGAGCGACGAGGAGCTGGAAGAAAGAAGAAAGCATTTCAAACCCGTCGTGCATCAAACGAGCGGCTATCTCAGCCGCTATGCGCGCCTCGTTTCCTCGGCGGACGAAGGTGCGGTTCTGAAATAAGGAAAAGGCGATATGGAAAAAAAGATGTTGAACGGAGCCCGCATTGTGCTGGAATGCCTGATCGAACAGGGCGTCGACACGGTATTCGGCTACCCGGGCGGAACCATTCTCAATATTTACGACGAACTTTATAAGATGAACGGCAAGATCAAGCATTATCTTACCGCTCACGAACAGGGTGCGGCGCATGCGGCGGACGGTTACGCGAGGGCTACGGGCAAAGTCGGCGTCTGTTTTGCAACGTCGGGGCCGGGGGCGACCAACCTCGTCACGGGTATCGCCACGGCGTACATGGACTCCGTGCCCGTCGTCGCCATCACCTGCAACGTGGCGAAAAGCCTTTTGGGGCGCGATACGTTCCAGGAAGTGGACATTACGGGCATCACGATGCCCGTCACGAAACATAATTATATCGTCAGCAACGTGAAAGAACTTGCCGACACCGTGCGCGAAGCGTTTTACATCGCAAAGGAAGGCCGTCCGGGGCCTGTGCTCATCGACATCACCAAGGACGCCACGGCACAGGTGTGCGAATACGAGCCGAAAAAGCCGCGCGTGTACGTTCCGAAAGAATTTACGGCGGAACGCGAACTGGCAAGGGCCGTTGAAATGCTCGACGGGGCGAAACGTCCTTTCGTCGTGAGCGGCGGCGGCGTCATCACTTCGGGTGCGGATAAGGAACTTTACGAATTTGTCGAAAAGCTGAACTGTCCCGTGGCTTCCACGATGATGGGACTCGGTTCTTATCCGACTACGGCGGAAAAATTTACCGGGATGATCGGCATGCACGGCACGAAGGCTTCGAACCTCGGTATCAACAATGCGGACGTCGTCGTGGCGATCGGCATGCGTTTTTCCGACCGCGTCACGTCGGATACCGCGCGCTTTATCAACAGCGCGAAGATCATTCACATCGATATCGATGCGGCGGAGATCAGAAAAAACGTAAAGATCACGCAGGAGCTTGTCGGCGACGCGAAGAGGGTGCTTGCCGCGCTGAATAAACGCATAAAACAGCATACCGACGATTCGTATCTGAAAGAAACGCTGGCATACAAAGCGGATTTTCCGCATAAAGATAGTGAAAAGGCAAAGCTCAATCCCGAATATATTCTGAAGAAGATTTACGAATTTACCGACGATAAGGCGGTGCTCACGACGGAAGTCGGGCAGAACCAGCTTTGGACGGCGCAGTTCGGCAAATATTTAAGGCCGAGAACGCTTATCACGTCGGGCGGGCTCGGCACCATGGGCTTCGGTACGGGGGCGGCGATGGGCGCGAAGGTTGCGCTCAAGGATAAAAATCCCGTCATCGCCATTGCGGGCGACGGGAGCTTCCGCATGAACTGCAACGAACTTTGCACGTTGCAGCACTACAATATTCCCGTCGTCATCGTCATTATGGATAATCATACGCTGGGCAACGTGCGGCAATGGCAGACGATGTTCTACGGCAAGCGCTATTCGGAAACCACGCTCGACCGCGGTCCCGATTTCGTAAAGCTCGCCGAGGCCTACGGGATAGACGGATACAGGGCTGCAGACAAAGCGCAGTTCGATGCCGCGCTGAAAACCGCGCTGGAGAAAAATCTTCCCGCCGTCATCGACGCGGAGATCGATATGGACGAATTCATTCTGCCCATGGTAGCGCCGGGAAATTCCATCAAGGACATGATGAGCGAAAAGCCGAAAATATAAAGACGTAAGATAAAAACCGCGCCGCGTAAAAGCGGCGTGTTTTTTGCGCCGACGAACTTGCGGCGCGGAAAAATAATTGTTCGGGTGAAAAAACTATGAATTGGATAGAACTTGCGGGAACTGCCGTCGCGCTTGCGATGGACGCGTTCGCCGTAGCCATGTGCCGCGGGCTGGAAATGAAAAAGCCCAACGTCAGGCATCTTTTTCTCATCGCGCTGATGTTCGGGCTGTTTCAGGCTATCATGCCGCTTATCGGCTGGGCGGTCAGCGTGCAGTTCAAAAAATATATCGAACCCGTCGATCACTGGATCGCATTCGGGTTGCTCGTATTTATCGGCGTAAAGATGATCGTGGAAGCCTTTAAGGGCGACGAAGAGCAAAACTGCGAAAAGCTGAATTTCAAAATGCTTTTGCTGATGTCCGTCGCAACGAGTATCGACGCGCTTGTCGTCGGCATTACTTTTGTGGCGACAAAAACCAATGTCTGGATCGGCTGTTCGGTGATCGGCGTCGTCACGTTTGTGCTTTCCGCGTTCGGCGTGCTTCTCGGCAATAAGGTCGGCAACCGCTTTTCTTCCAAAGCGGAGGTGTTCGGCGGCGCGGTGCTTATCCTCATCGGCGTAAAAATCGTTTTGGAACATCTCGGCGTCATCGCTTTTTAATCATCGCAAAATTCAGTTAGAAGCATTCGGCTGAAAATCCTGTTATCGAAAAAACCGACGGCGGGCAAAAAATGCCCGCCGCAAAACGTTAAATTTATTCTGTTAATAAAAACGCCCGTTTACGGGCGTTTTTTTGTGGCAAATCAATGCAAAATAATTTCGTGTCCGGTGCGCGCGGATTCGTAAATCGCGTCTAAAATGCGCATGATTTGCACGCCGTCGTCGGCGGTTGCGCGCGTCGTTTGTCCCGTTAAAACGGCGTTGACGAAATCGTCGATTTCGCGGGCATATTCCGAACCGTCGAAAATCGGACGGGACGGAAAACTTATATTTGCAAGCCGATCTTCGTATTCGGTATAAAAGGAGAGTTCGGGATCGATTTTTATGCCGCCTTTCGTGCCGAAAATTTCCGTTTTTCCGCTGTCTTCCGCCACGTTCAGGCTGTAGCTCGTGTCCACGTTCAGTACAAATCCGTTTTCAAAGCGAATCATTGCGGCGGCAAGATCTTCCACATCGCAAACGCGGTTATCTTCGCTTTCCGACAGATAGATTTTTGTATCTTTCAGATTCCTGCGGTCGTATAATTTGGTGAACGTAGCGCCGTATACCGATACGGGTTTCGGATTGCCCGCGATATAGCGGACGAGGTCGATGATGTGAACGCCTAAGTCGATCAGCGGACCTCCGCCCGAAAGCGATCGGTCTGCAAACCATCCGCCGGGGTTACCGTTTCTGCGGATATAGGAAGATTTGGCGTAATACAGTTCGCCTGTTTTTCCGTCGCCGACAAGTTCCCGCGCGAGTTCTGCGTCTTTTCCGTAACGGCGTACAAAGCCGATGCCCAAGGTTTTCTGCACTTTTTCCGCTTCTGCTTTCATTTTAAGCGCCTGCTCCGCGTTTAATGCCATCGGTTTTTCGCAAAACACGTGTTTTCCCGCGCGCAGGCAGTCGATGGTGCATTCCGCATGCGCGATGTTGGAAGTGCATACGCTTACCGCGTCCAGTTCGGGAAGCGATTTTAACATGGTTTTATGATCGCTGAAAAGTCGCGAGATGCTGTATTTTGCGCCTTTTTTCGCAAGCGTGCGTTCATCTGTATCGCAAAGCGCATATAATTCGCAATGCGGGTTTTTCAGATAGCCGTCTATGTGCGCCGAGGAAATATTTCCTACGCCGATGATTCCGATTTTCAGTTTTTTCATCGTCATTCAGCCAATTGTTTTTTTAAAAAACTTACGGCGGCGGAAATATCTTCGTAAGGCGTGTCGCCGCATTCGCGCTCGATGGTTAAAAACCCGTCGTAACCGATTTCTTTCAGAGCGTCAAGGTATTTTCCCCAGGAAACGTCGCCTTTGCCGAGCGGGCGTTCTTCGATGTGCTCGCCCCAATTCAGCTGCCGTAAACCGAAATATGCGGGCGCGTAAAGCGCGCGGGTGTCGCATTTTTTCAGCATGACGCCGTCTTTTGCATGGGTATGAACGATGTAATCTTTCAGAATATGTACCGCGGAAACGGGATCGTCGCCCGCACACATGACTAAATTTGCGGGATCGAGATTGACCGCCACGCCGCGACTATTGAGTTTATCGAGAAAATTTTTCAATGCGGTTGCTTTTTCGGGCCCCGTTTCCACGGCGAAATGCCCTTTAACCGAATCGGCGTATTGCGCAAGCTCGTAGCATACTTCGTGCATGCTTTCATACTGTGTGCAGTTTTCCGTATCGGGTACTACGCCGATGTGCGTCGTAACGATATCGGTGCCCAGTTCTTTCGCAATGTCCATAATCCGTTTCTCGCGGTCGATCTGCGCTCTGTCGCGCGTGTAATACATACCGCATCCGAAATCGCCGCAAAGCGCGGAAATGCAAAGCCCTTCGCCCTCGATGACGGTTCTGATCTTTTCTATATCGCTGCGGGATATGTTTTCGTTGAGTGTCGACGTGTTGGCGTATATTTGTACGCCGCTTGCGCCGAGCGCCGCCGCTTGTCGGACGGATTTTACAAAATCCGTTCGGAAGCTTTCCAAAATGACTCCGATTTTCAAAACAATGCCTCCCCAAAGAATTTCGTGCCTGTTGCGCACGCTCTTTTGAGGATATTATAACAGGAAAAACGGCGGATAACATTCCGAAAAAACGTGAAACCTTGTCAGAAATTACGATTTTTATTCCCGTTCTTCTTTTTTGTAGTCCTTCAACGCCCTGTAATAGGTGTTCAGGCTATGGAACCCGCTGTTAAAGGCCGCAGAAGAAACGCTGAGCCGTGCGTCGGCGCGCAGCATGGCTTCCGCTTTGCCGATCCGCACGCGGTTGACGTAACAGGGCAGCGACATGTCCGTATAGCGTTTGAAGAGCGAAGAAAAATAATTCGGGCTGTATCCGAATCGGTTTGCAATAAAAGTCAGCGTGATTTCGTTTGCAAAGTTTTCGTCGATGTAACGTAAAACTTCGGCGATGAAACGGTCTTCTTTGTGAACTTTTACAATTTCGGGCGGAAAGATGGAGGAAAGCTTCCCGAGCAGCCAATCGGCAAAGCCGCGTTTCATCAACGCGTTGTAGTCGTTCCATTGGGCATACACTTCGCCTATGGCTTTCACAACCTGCGTCAGTTTATCCTTGTGGTCCGTCATAAACATGGGAAAAGATTTTCCGCGATACAGATAACGGAAATTTTTAAGATAATTTTCCGACATGACGATCACGTAAAATTCGGAATCTTTTTCGCTTTTATAAAGATGCGTGACGAATGCGTCCGCAAAAAAGGTGTCGCCGGCGGTAAGAATGCGCTCTTCGCCGTTTCCGCGCACGATAAATCGCCCGCTCGCAACGAACAGGATTTCAATGCTGTTATGAAAATGTGCGGGCGAATAATTGTAATACCCGTGATTAAAATAAAAATGGTCGAGATTGTCCGCCTCTTGTTCGTAAAACCCGTTTTTCATATATTTTGTGGGATTCCTTCCGCTTTGCTGCGGGAAAGTGCTTTTTTCCTGCGGTTATTTTAAAATTATCACAGATCTTACAGAAAATCAACAGAAATCGGAATTTATTTTTAACACCGCAAAAATGCCGCGTTGCGCTCGAAAGGGAATGCGGAATATGAAAAATTTTTTTTTGTTTTTATGCGTAAAAAATAATAGACGAATGTAGAAATTTGTCGAATAATGTGTAAAATAATCGACAAATAATAAAAAACGTAAAATAATTGACGTAAGCTTTAAAAATAATATTTAAAAATTTCGATAAAAGTCTTGACTTGGAGCGAACTCCAGGGTTTACAATATAGGCGTAAATTC
>CALVXL010000032.1 GCA_944369635.1 uncultured Clostridia bacterium | reverse complement strand
GTTTGGGGGCGGTGGCGGACGGCTACGGCTGGACGGGCGTTTTCGCCTTATTTGCCGTACTTTCTTTTGCGATGGCTCTGTTCGGCGGGGCGTCGGAAGGGGTGAAAAAGTTTTGCGGCAGGCGTAGGCGCGAGCGCTGATGCGCCGATATTTTGTCAGGTCAGTTATCGCGGCGTTTTTCCCTTTTAAAACGCCGCTTTTCGGTTCATAAAAAAATCTCCGCTCGTTCAGCGGAGATTTTTTAAGTGATTCAACGTTTTGTCGATATAATCTTTCGGCCTCTGGTTGTAGTAAAGTTTAAAAGTTTTTGTGAAATAGGAGGCGTTTTCGTAACCGCAGGCGGCGGCGATCTTGCTGACGGAAGTTTCGCCGTCGTTGATCATGTTGACCGCCAGATTCATGCGCTTTGCCACGATGTAACGGGAAAACGCCACGCCCATCACGTTTTTGAAAATCCGCAGAAAATAATCGGTGTTCAGATTGAGGAACTGGGCGATATAATTCGCGTCGAGGTCGGCGTTGGGCAGATTGGATTGGATCAGGTTGAGCGCGCTGGCGATATACGATTCCTTCACGTCGTACTTGTTGGTAGGCTTGTTGGAATTCTGCTTGGCAAGGTTGGCGAAGATCAGATGCATGTATCCCGCGGAGATCATGTCGTTTATTTCGGGATAATCGCGGGAGATCAGAACCAGATGTTTGAAAAGCAGGGTGATTTCGTCGTCTGTCGTAAACACCCTGTTTTTGGCGGTTATGCCGATACGTTTAAAATAGGAAACGACCGCCGTGCCGTTAAAGGTGACGAAAATATAGTTGAACGGGTTGTCGGGATAATCGTAATAGGTGATGGTCTCGTTGGGAAAGCGAACGAATATATCGTTCTTTTTCAGTTCGTATTCTCCCGAAGAAGTGATGAGTTTTCCCGCGCCTTTTAAAATAAGGTGCAGTGCAAAGTAGTTTTTGCTCATCGGCTTTTTGCTTACGTCGGGGTGTTTTTTTCTGAAAGACGCTTCCAAAACGGAGATGTCTTTTAAGTTGGAAGCTTCGATAAAATTGTAAATATCCTTGCCCGGAAGGCGCAATGAATTTTTCATAATAAAATTGTAACATAATTGTAAAATCTTGTCAACAAGTCGCGATAAAGAGTTAATAAAGTCGTATTTTTTTTATTATTGGTCGTCTTATTATATTGAAATTTAAAAAAAAGCGTACTACAATAAAAATGTAAATCAAGGGAGAAAATCTTCGGCAAATGAAATAAGCTACTGTTTCGCGTTGCGAAAAAATCAAAAAACTCAAAAGCCCGCAGAGAAAAGGACAGACGATTTTTCTCGTCGTAATGCTCCTTGTGCCCATCGTGCACTGGTTTGTTTTCTGGTTGTATGTCAACTTCAATTCCATTCTTTTGGCATTCCAGACCAAGATAGGGGATTGGACGCTGAACAACTTCGATTATTTTTTCAAAGAAATCACCGCGCCCGGCAGCAATATTTCCGTCGGGCTCAAAAACACGTTGTTTTATTTTTGCAATAATGTGTTCGTCATCATGGTGCTCGCGCTCATCATCAGTTATTTTATGTTCCGCCGCCTGGCGGGGACGTCCGCGTTCCGCATCATCTTTTATCTGCCGGGAATCATTTCCAGCGTTGCGATGACGGCGGTATTCGAAAATTTCATCGCGCCGACGGGGCCGCTCGGTGCGGTTTACGAATTTTTCGGGCACGAAGCGCCCGAATTGCTCGCCGATCCCGATACGGCGACCAAAACGATTCTCTTTTATTGCGTTTGGACGGGGTTCGGAACCAATATGTTGCTTTTCACCGGTGCGATGAGCCGTATTCCCGTTTCCATTCTGGAATCGATCAAGCTGGACGGTTGCGGCATGGGCAGGGAAATCGTCTCCATCATCCTGCCGCTGATCTGGCCTACCATTTCGACGCTTCTCATTCTGAACGCGACGGGTATTTTTTCCGCGTCGGGGCCGATTCTGCTTTTCACCAAAGGCGATTACGATACCATGACCATCGGTTATTGGATTTTCGATATGGTCTATACCTACAACAATTACAACGTCGTTGCGGCGGCGGGACTGTTCTTCACCTGTATCGGCGTGCCGTTCATACTGCTCGTCAGATGGCTGATCGACAAAGTCCCCGCGGTGGAATATTGAGGGAGGCGGCGTATGCGAAGTAAATTACAGAAAAAAGAAGAAGTCAGCATCGTTATCAGAGGCCGTTCCCGCGTCGAAAAGGTCATCTTTCCCATCGTGTTCGTGATCTTTTTGCTGTACGCGATTTCCCTGATCTATCCGTTCGTCTGGCTGTTTCTCAATTCCTTGAAGGGATCTTTGGAATATTCCGGCGGCAATACGTTCGCGCTTCCGGAAAACTGGAAATTTTCCAACTACCTCAAGGCGTTTGAAATGCTCAATCTGGAAAACGCCACGTTTTTCGATTTGATATTCAACAGCATTTGGTATACGCTCGTTTCGTCGGTGCTCAGCGTGTTCATGTGCAGTATCACTGGATATTGCCTGGCAAAATACGAGTTCCGCGCGAAAAAATACATCTATGCGGTCGCGATCTTCTGCATGACCATACCTATCGTCGGGTCGTTGGCGTCCAACTACAAGCTGATCGGCGAGTTGCATTTATACGATTCTCCGTTCTATGCCGTCGTCACGCACCTAAGTTCGTGGGGGTTTAACTTCCTCGTGATGTACGGATTTTTCAAAAACGTTTCCTGGTTCTATGCGGAGGCGGCGTTTATAGACGAAGGCGGTCATTTCATGGTGGTTTTCCGCATCATGCTGCCTTTGGCGCTCGGTCCCATTGTCACGCTTTTCGTCGTGGCGTTCGTGCAGAACTGGAACGATTATATGACGATGATCCTTTATATGCCGTCGTATCCCACGCTTTCCAGCGGACTTTACGAATTCCAGGCGAACGCGATTCACGGCGTGGATTACCCCGTATATTTTGCGGGGCTGCTCATTTCGCTGATTCCCACGCTCACCATTTTCGCGTTCTGTTCGGACATCATGATGAGCAATATGAACGTCGGCGGCATAAAGGCCTGATCACATAAACAAATCTTATCATAAGGAGTGAAAATATGAAAAAACTGGTTGTCATTTTTCTTGCGGCGCTGATGGCGGCGTGCGGTATGTTGAGCGGCTGCAAGAAGAGATTCAGCAACGACGACAATTCGCTGGAAATCTACGTGGCGAATTTCGGGTACGGTTACGAATGGATCTACGATTTGCTCGATGATTTCGGTTCGCAGCCGGAAATTCAGCAAAAGTATCCGAATTTCAAATACGACGTTTCCTCCAACACCAGCAGAACGCAGGCGCTCGACAAGATCCTGCAGGGTGAAACGAATACCGTCGATCTGTTCTTCTCCATCACCACCGCGGCGGACAAATATGAAAGTACATACAGCGGCGGCAAACCGTATTTTGAAGATCTGTCCGATCTCTATGCTACGCAGGTACCGGGGGAGGACGTGACGTTTGAGGAAAAACTGGACGACAACTTTCTGAAGATGAGCACCTTCACGCGGCTTGACGGCACCACCACTTACTATGCCGTGCCGTGGGTGGCGGGCATGCAGGGCATGCTGTATAACAAATCCGCTTTCGAAAGATTGGGAATAGAAGTGCCCAACACCACAGTCGACCTTTACAAAGTCTGCGAGCAGATCGTGGCGAAAGGCGAAACCCCGTTCGTGTTTTCCTCCAAAGAAAATTACTGGACGTGCATGATGTTCCTTTTGTGGTGGGCGCAGTACGAGGGCGCGGAAAATTACGCGAACTTCTATCAGGGCATCGTGGAAGAGAACGGCAAAAAGACCATGTCGCGCGACGTGTTCCGTCAGACGGGCAGACTGCGTTCTCTCGAAGTGATTCAGTCGCTCATCTACTATCCCACGGATTTCATTCATGAAAACGTAAATACGCTGGTCTTTACGCAGGCGCAGGCAAAATTCCTCATCGGCGAAGGACTGATGATGCCCAACGGCGACTGGTTCGAAACGGAAATGAGCAAGACTAAAGAGGAAGATAACGTTACGGACGTGTTCACCTTTATGAAGACGCCCGTGATCAGCAGCATTACCGAAAAACTGGAAAATAAGGATATGAGCGACGAAACGCTTTCCGCCATCATCGACGCGATCGATAGCGGCGCGACGAAGAAGGAAGATCTGCCCGAAGAACTCGCCTCCGCCGTATCCGAAAATGATTTCGCCAAGATCTACGAAGCGCGCAAGCTGGTGTTGCCCGTAGGCAACCACAATGCGTTTGTACCCGCTTACGCGACGGCAAAAGAACTTGCGAAAGATTTCCTTCTTTACCTTGCCACGGACAGGGCGAATTATCTCTTTATCGAAGCGACGAACGGCGCGAGCATGCCGTTCAAATACGACGTGGAAGAAAAGGCGCCCGAACTGTATGCTTCTTTGCCGGACATTCAGAAAGACAGGTTGGATATGCAGAGCGACGCGATCTTTATGATGAACGAAAATACTTACGCGGCGGTATATTACGGCGGTATTTCCCGTTTCACGGGCGACCGTACCAGCGTGGAAAGCCTGATGACGGTGAAAAATTCGAGCTATCAGAAGACCGCGCAGCAGATCTACGACGACGAGATCGCTTACTGGACCGCGGACAGGTGGGACAGCGTTCTCGAAAATATGGGATTGAAATAAGGTGGGAATATGAAAAAGATACTGATCATCGTATTATCTCTCGCGCTGGCATTGAGCGCGGTATCCTGCAAGGAAAAAGGGGAGGCGGATATTTCCGTCTGGACGACGTATGACACCGTCAAGGTGCTGCGCGATAAGACGTATACCGAAACGCTTCCCGCAAAACTCTCCTTTTCCGCAGTGAAAAACGAGTACGAAAGCGCGCAGATCATCATTACCGCAAACAAGGCGGTGAAATCTTACGAAGTGGAGCTTTCCGATCTCACAAACGAAGACGGGGAAGTATTTTCCAAGGATAATTTCTCCGTATATAATCAAAAATATATACAGGTTACGCGCACGACCACCAATTATTTTGAAAGCGGTTGGTATCCCGACGCCATTCTTCCCTTCGATACGGCTGTCGAATACGGCGAAAACACCGTAGCGGAAGGGCAAAATCAGGGAATATGGTTTTCCTGCAGCGTTCCCGCCGGACAGAAAGCCGGCGTTTACAGCGGTTCGTTCACGCTCAAGGCGGACGGCAGCAGCGTCGAAGTGCCCGTCAGCGTGGAGATTCTGGACTATATGCTTTCCGACGAAGTGCATTCCCGCAGTTCCTTCGGTATCCACAGATACTGGAACGAAGGCGGCATCGTTTCGGCGGAAAAGGACGCAAGTTACGATATGTATGCGGCGTATTACGAATATCTCTTAGATCACAGGATTTCGGCGCGTTATATGCCCTCGGCGATGACCGATATAGAAGGCTTTATCGCGCAGCTGAGAAAATATGCGACGGATCCGAAGTGCTCCAACTATATTTTGCCTTACGTTTCGGCATACGACAGCAGTTTCGGCGGTTCGGGCATCGATTATGAACTGTATGAAAATCTCCTCGACGCCATCGCGCAGGCGAGCATAGAGGACAACGTCAATTACTTTGAAAAAGCTTCTACGTATTTTGCGATGTACGATGAAATTACCAAAGCTTCGGACATCGAAAAAGCCAATGCTTTTTACAAAAAGATTTACGATCTGCACATTTCCATTGCGGAAAAATGGGCTACTTCGCTGAACTGCTCGGAAGATTTCAAAAGCGAGCTTATCGCCCAGATGCTGGATATCAACCAGCTGATGGTCACGACGTACAGTCCTTCGTTTACCGTAGGATTTACGTATTGCCCGCTGCTCGACAAATACAACAGCAAATCGAGCCGCGAAAATTATCAGGAAGTTTATGTTTACGGCGACGGCGAATATAAAGTGACCCTCAACGAGGAAAAATGGTGGTATTCTGCGGGGATACCGAAAAATCCGTATCCCACTTATCATATCGACGACAACGGCTACAGCCCCGTCGTCTATTCCTGGATGCAGTATGCCAACGGCGTCACGGGCAACCTTTACTGGTCCGCCACGTTCTACCTCGAAAAGGTGAACGAAAACAACAAAGTCGTTTATAACGCACTGCAGGATTGTTATTCCACGGCGATGCGTTTCCCCGAAACCAACGGCGACGGCTTTTTGGTGTATCCCGGCGCGCCGTACGGAATTTACGGTCCCGTGGGAACGATCCGCCTGGATCAGATCCGCGACGGACTGGAAGAATACGATATGCTCTACGCGTTGGAAGAAGCTTATAACGAAAAGAGCGAGGCCGGCATCGAAACGAATTTTGCAGGTGTTATGGAATTCTTGTACGAACGGCTGTTTGAAGGTACGAAGGTAGGCACGAGCGAAGCGGAATATGAAGCCGTACGCGAAAGCCTGCTCGACATGCTGGTCATGGAAGAAAAGACCGGCGTGCTGGTTACCGACGCGCAGGTGCAAGACAACGTCGCCGTGATGAAGATTTTTGTTCCCGACAATACGGAAATCGAAATCACGGGTGAGAAAAAAGGCGAAACGGCGGTTGCGGGCGGCAAGATCGTCACGGTGGAAAAACCGCTCGTCGGCGCGCAGAACGATGTAAAAGTTTCCTGCAGCGGATACGAAGTGGTCGTTTCCTTCGGGGCGAGCACAACGGTGTTCGATGCGGAAGATCTGCTTACGATCATCATTCCCGCCCAGGGCGACAGCGTGGCGGCGGATACCGTTTCCGATGAAGCGGTGGCAAAACTCACGCTTGCGGCGGCCTCGGCTAAAAAGCAGACCTTTGCGCTGAAAGGCGGTCTGACTTCGGCGATCGGCAAGGATACCGAACGTGTGACGATTGCGGTATACAGCGATACCCGCGCGGATATCGAACTTTATGTTACGGGAACGAGCGGACTGTCCGTACCCGTGCTCAGCACCACGCTGGACGTCGGACTCAACGAACTTTCCGTGCCCATGATCTCGCTGAACTGGGGATCGCTCGGCGCGCTTGCGCAGCTCGATGCGGAACTCGGCGGATTCGGCGACGACACGGCGAGAACGCTTTCCTTTGTGGAAATCGTAGTCAGGTAAGGAGGAGAACATGAAAAAAATATTAGCCCTTGCGCTTGCGGCGGCAATGCTCTTTTCACTGTCCGCATGTCAATGGAAAAAAAGTAACGACGGCTCCGACGACGTTCCTCCCGGAACGGTGGTTCTCAACGATTTTGAGGACTACAAGACGGGTGTGGAACCGTTGATTTTGCTCAACTTCTTCGGTACGGCTCAGCTCAACACCGATCCGCAGTACGTAAAGCGGGGAGAAGGTTCGCTCAAAATCGTGCCGAGCGGTTGTTCTTCCGAGGCGGGCGATTACGACCCCGCGCTCAAACAACCGATGAACGTGCTCTTCAGCGGGAATAATAATTCCGATATTTCGCAGCTCACAATGATCAGTACGGAAATCTATAACGCTTCCTCCGAAAACGTGCATATGGTGATCAGCCTGCAGTTTTTCCAAGGTTATCTTGCGGGCGAACAGGAGTACGAACTCGCGCCCGGCTGGAACTCGGTCGTTTATAACGTAGAGCCGCAGATCCTCGACATCGCGTACGATATCGCCGACTGCAAGGGCGTGGTATACACCTTCGATCGTCCCGAAAAGGAAGCGGATGCGCCCACCCTTTATATGGACGATATCCTGCTTTACAAAACGGAAGCGGCTTACGTGCCCATCGACATGACGCTCGACGAAAACGAGATCTGTTCCTTCGATAAGATTTTCCAGGAATACATTCTCATCGCGAACACGGCAAATCCCGATATTCAGCCCACGCTCACCATCAATTCGGATATGCGCTATTCCAAAAAGGGCAAGTCGCTGAAAGTGTTTATGCCGGGCAACCACGGCGCGTACGATAACGCCGATTATACCTACACGGGCTTCAGTTTCGCGGCGGCATACGTGGCGCAGACGGGACTGGGCGACTATCCCGATGACAAGTCGTTTACTTTTGAAGTTTACAACGCGGGGACTTCCCAGCAAAGATTGTTTATAGAGTTTTTCACGCAGGACGGCTCGCGTTATTATAAAAAGACCGACATTTACGTGCCTGCGGGGCAGTGGAGCACGGTATCCATTCCCATGTCCGAGCTTTCGGGCGGCGCTTCGGCCACGACTACCAAGGTCGCGGGCGAAATCTACATTAACTGGGAAATCAACAGCCTGCTCGAAGACCGCGTCCTGTACTTTGACGAATTTGTAATAAAATAATGAAGAAATTCGAATTTTCCTTATGGAACTATATGGCGGCGGATAAATATTATGCCGCCGCGCAAAACCTCGCGGACGAGTGGAGGGAACTCGGCATAACGCTGGGATTCTCTCCCTACTTCGAGGAGGGGAACGAAAAGAGCCGCGCGTTTCTTCGGCAACTGATCGGCGCTTGCGAAAAGTGCGGCATGGAGCTCATCGTGTTCGATAAGCGCGTGTTCTGGACGAACTACGTTTCCGCGGGCGAGGAAGCTTACCGCGCGGCGGTGAAGAACGCGCTTAAAGATTTCGGCAAAAGCGACGCCGTGCGCGGATTTTACGTCGGCGACGAGCCGCCGAAAGAAGATTTTGCCGCCATGGGCGAGGCGCTGAGAATTTATAAAAGCGTGACGGATAAAGTTGGATTTGTCAATTTCAGCCGTAACGACGCGATCGACCGCGCGTTCCAAACGCCGCTCGAGCATGCAAAAGCATTGAAGGCTTTTGCCAAAAACGGGCTCGATTATATGGCGAACGACAGGTATTCTCAGCTGCACGCAAAGGAATACGAAGCGGGATTTTTAGAAGCGGGAATCGATAAGTATTTCCGCGACCTCAACTTTTTCAAAGGCGTGGCTTTGGAATGCGGATTGCCCTACATCACGTCGCTTGCCGCCGTGGGGCACTGGATGTTCCGTACGCCGACGGAAGACGACGTGCGCTGGCAGATACACACCGCTTTCGCGCACGGAGCGGAGGGGATACAGTGGTTTTTCATTCACCAGCACAGGCTGGCGGACGATTATTATACTTACCCCGTGGATCTTTACGGGAAGAAAAACGAAGTTTTCGGTTATATCGCGCGGCAGACGCGGCTTTTTAAGGATAAAGTCCTGAACGAGCTTGACGGCTATGCATTTTCGCGCGTTTGGCATATCGGTAAAAATTACGGCAATACGCCGCTTCTCGGCGAAAAAGACGCAAAGTATTTCGTCCGTTCCGACCACGGCATGAACGGGATCCTGACCGAATTTTCGGGCAAGTACGGGGAAAAATACCTCGTGGTCAATGCAGATCAGAAGTATCCGGAACTGTTCTGGATACGCGATGAGGAACAGAACGAATACCACGTCTGGCTGCCGCCCGGAGGCGCGCATATCGTCCGCGATTTAAAAAAATGAAAAGGAGAAAAATGATGGTAAAAAAACTGTGTGCATTGTTCGCCGTTCTGGCAATCTCGCTGGGATTTGCGTACGGTTGCGCAACGAAGATCGAACTCATCGGCTTCGACGTGATCGAAGAAGATTCGGTTTCTTACGGCGCAGATTACACCGTGCCCGTCTATAACGTCAAGGACAAGGACGGTAAAATTTATTCCGTGAATTACACCGTCACGAACGGCGGCGAAGCCGTTACCGTGATCGGCGGGAAATTCACGGCGAATAAAATGACGGATTATCTCATCACATATACCGTAGACGTCAGCGAAAAGCGCAGCGAAACGAAGACGACTGTCGTCAAGGTGAGCGATACCGATCATCCGTATGTGTCCCTCGGCGAAATGAAAAAATATTATATCGTAGGGGAAGAGATCGAACCGCCTTCCGCAGAAGTGCGCGATAATTACGATACAAACCTCACCGCAACGCTTTCGCTTTATAAAGGCGAAACGCAGATCATCGCTTCGGTGACCGCCGCGTTTACGGTGGAGGAAGAAGGCGCATATAAAATCGTCGCCACGGCGACCGACTCTGCCGGAAACGTCAGCGAAGAAGCCGTGCGCGAATTTGTCGTGAGAAACGCCGCGGCAAAAGGGGAGATCGAGGACTTTGAGGCGAGCGAGCTTGCGGGAGCGAGCGTCAGCGCCGTTTCGAATTACGGCAACACGTTGAAGAGCGGCTATGCGGAAGCGGGCGGAGTAAACGCTTTTTACGTTTCCAGCGTGACGGAAAATACGGAAGACACTCTCGATAAATATCCCGGATTGAGCCTGATTCCGCGCATTTCCAAGGAAGAAGTTGAATCGTTGCAGGAAGAAGGTTACAATAAACTCGTCATGCGCGTTTATCTCGAATACAGCGGGGCGAGAACGCTTTTTCATCAGTGGGCGACCAATGAAGATACGGGCAAGCACGTGCAGACGAATCTCGGCAACGTGGCGGCGAATACCTGGACGGATTTCGAGCTCGATCTCGATCTGTTTGTCGCCGCTTACGACGATATCGCCGCCGGCAATATTTTGTTCATCTACGTGGGCAACGAGGCAGAATATACGCCCGATAAAGTCATGGGCGACTTCAAACTATATATCCGCGACATTTACGTCGTCAAGGAACTGAGCGATATCGAAATCGACGTTTCTTCTCTCGAAACGGAATATGCGCTGAACGCGCAGGCGGACGTCAGCGAAGTTACCGCCGCCAGCGCGACGGAAACCGCTGCCGCGTTTGAAATCGAATACCTCTCGCCGCTGGGAGAAACGCTCGTGCCCGAAGAAGGCAAGATCACCTTTACCCAAGCGGGAATCTATACGGTGCGCGCCACCGCTGCCGATAAGTCCCTGCGCGGCGTTGCCGAAAGCGAAATCACGGTAAAAGCCTCCGTTGCGGACGTCAACGCGGCGATTACGGAAATCAATGCCGCGGCGGATAAGACCACTGCGGAAATTATCGAAAAAGCGGCGCTTTTAAAAGCGGCGTACGCTACGCTTACCGACGAAGAAAAGAATCAGGTGGATACCTTCGATTATATCCTCGCCGTCACGCTGGAAGAGGAATCGGAAAACGTATTCTATCAGTTCGATTCCGCCGTCGGCAGGGAGCAGGTGGAAATCGCGTATAATCTGGACGTCGCGGCGGATACCAAAAACGGTATCACGTTGGACACTTCGGTAAAATACGGCGATGAAAAAGCTTCCACGAAGATCGAATTTACCGACGTTCCCGTGGAATGGTTCAGTCCTTACACGCTGAAGCTGAGCGTGCCTTCGCATGCGGATCTTTCCGCCTACGGTTATCTTAAATTCCGCCTGAAGGGATACACCTACAAAGCGGACAGACCGGTTACGTATTATCTGCAATACGACGGCAAATACATTGAAAACACCAATACCCCCGTATCGCTTACGGGCGAATGGCAGGAAGTGGTCATTTCCCTCGAAAACATCACCGATCTTTCCAAACTGACCATCAATTTCTGCACGCTCAATAACGGAAACGCGTTCGGCTCGGTGTGGAACGAAAGCGGCAGGTTCTATGTCAACATTTCCAACGTTTACGGCGTGGTGAAACCCGAACTTGTTCTGAATTCCGAATTCGTGCAGAAAGAAACCTATACCGTAAACGAAACGGTGGATTTCAGTAAGTTCACCGTAACGGCAAATAACTATCCCGATCTTACTTTCAAATATACGCTGACCGATAACAGCGGTGCGTCGCAGGATCTGCCCGCGAGCTATACGTTTACCGAAAGCGGCGTGTACACCGTGAAAGCGGAAATTACGGGTGAAGATCTGATCATGGGCGAAATCATTGTGTCGTTTACGGTCAGAAAGACGCTGGAAGAAGTGCAGGCCGCCATCGCCGCGTTGGACGATATCGCAGATAAGACGAGCGAGGAATTTGCTTCGGCCGTCGCGGAAATCAGAAAGGATTTCGCTTATCTTTCCGACGACGAAAAGGCCGAGATCGATCAGCTTGCCATGTATGCGAAACTCAACAACGTGACGATCGCGGATGACGGCAAACTCTTCTATTTCGATACCGCGCTCGGCAAAGACCAGATCACGACGGCGATCAACGTCAACGAGGCGCTTGAAACGAAGGACGGCATTTCTCTCGATACAACCGTAAAATACGGTGAAGAAGCGGCTTCTTTGAAGATAGAGTTCACCGATTCCGCTTCCGCATGGTTCGGGCCTTATATCGTCAACCTTACTCTTCCCGCGCATAGCGATATTTCGGAATATAATTATCTGGTGTTCCGCGCAAGGGGCTATTCCCGTTACGAAAACAGACCCGTTACGCTGTTCATCCAGTACGACGGAAAATACATAGCGGGCACCAATCCGCCGATCGTGCTGAACGACGGCTGGACGGAATTCCGCATTCCCACCGAAAACATAACCGATTTTTCAAAGCTTCAGATCAAGTTCAATTCCATGAACAATAACGATAAATGGGGTTCCGTATCCAACACCGAAGGCGATTTTTACGTAAATCTCTCATGCGTTTACGGCATTTTTTCGGTACTGGACGATATCGAGCTAAGCTCTGACTTTGCGGCGAAAAACGTTTATAACGAGGGCGAAACCCTTGATCTGAGCGCCTTTGCCGTTTCTTCGGAAAAAGCGCCGGACGCCGTGTTCGAATATACTTTGGTTCAGCCCGACGGCAGCGAGATCGAAATGCCCGAAAGCGTACTTTTGCAAGTCGGCGCGTATCAGGTGAAAGCGACATATGCCGGCGACGCATACGAAGGCGTTTTCACATTCAATGTTTTCGTGAATTCGAAAGACACGCTCTTTGCGTTCAATACCGATTCGGGCAAGGGGCAGATTTCCACCGCGTTTATAGCGGGGGATGCGGGCGAAACCGCGTTGACGGAGAAAAATTATATCGTAGTGGACAATACGTCTTACTACGGCGCGGAAGGCGCTTCCACGAAAATCGGTTTTGACGACGTGAACGGCGGGGCGGAAACCTGGTGCTGTCCGTTTACCGTAAAATTCACCAATGCCGATACGGAAAATCTCGCCGCATACGATTATATCGTGTTCAGGCTGAAAGGCTATTCGTATAACGCCTCCAGACCCGTTACCTATACGCTCAAATATGACGGCGCGTATATCAACAACACAAACACTCCCGTTGTGCTCACGACGGGCGAATGGACGGAGATTGTGATCCCGATGAACGGCATCGACGACCTTTCCAAGCTTACGCTGAATTTCTACACGAAAAACGGAGAAAATTATTTCGGATCGATCTGGAACAGCAGCGCGCGTTTCTACGTGAATATTTCCAACGTTTACGGTTGCGCTCTGCCCGAAAACGGCTTTGCGGTGGTCGATGCGGCGGGAACGTTCGTCAACAGTGCGGCTTACGGTTCGGATAAAGTCGTTAAAAGTTATGTTGAGGACTTTAACGGCAAACCCGCCTGGAAGACGGTTACCGATCCCGATGCCGGATGTTCCGTAAACTCCTATAAATGGCCGTCGGTTAATTTCACGAACTGCCTCTTTACGACCGACGCGCTCACCGCGAAAAAGGAAGAAGGTTTCACTAAGATCGTCGTGCCCCTTTATATCGAATCCTCTTCGGCGACGACGAAAGACCTTTGCTGGGATACAGATTTGGTGATAGATACTGTTAACTGTAACGAATGGGTTAATGTTGAAATATCTATTGATGAAGTAATATCGCGATATAGTACGATAGGTACATATTTCTTCTACGTAGAAAATTCCGCATCGGCGGATTACATCACGTATTATGTTTCCGACGCATATTTCGCTTAAAGCGATGCGCGGAGAATCTGTAAAAAAATAACGAGGGCGGCGTTCCGCGAATTGTCGGAACGCCGCAAATAAAAAGGTACGATTATGAACGAATGGTTATATACGAAACACGTGGCGCACAGGGGACTGCACAACGAGAAATTCAGCGAAAATACCGTCGGAGCGTTTGAAAATGCGATCCGACACGGATACAACATCGAGCTGGACGTGCAGCCGACCAAGGACAACAAGCTTGTCGTTTATCACGATATCCACCTGCATCGGCTGACCAACTGCGACGACTACGTGAAAAATATCACCTACGAGCAGGCGATCAACGAAGTGCTATACAACGATACAAAACAGCATATTCCCGATTTTTCAAAAGTTCTAAGCCTTTGCGAAGGCAGAACGGGTTTGATGATCGAAATCAAAAAAGACAGTTATGAAACGCCTGAGCTTCTCGTGGAAGAACTGATTGTGCCTTTTCTGAAACGGTACAAGGGCGATTTCGTAGTCAAATCCTTCAATCCCTACACGATGAAGTGGTTTGCCGATCATACGCCCGAATTCACTTTGGGTTTTCTTTCGGAATACGACACGTTGGAAGATTATCCGCCGCAATGCCGCCCGCTCGTGGAAGAACTGTTGTTCACGGGCAAGCGGAAAGCGGACTTCTTCGATTATTGTCTCGGCAAGATCGGCAGCCCCTTATGGAACGCCGTTCACGGGAAAATGCCCTGCTTTACGTGGGTGGTCAGAAGTCAGGAAGAATTCGAGTCCTGCCGCGGAAAAGTGGACAACATCATTTTCGAAAATTTCATACCGGAGGATTAATTCATGTTTACTTTTGCGGTAGTCGGGTTCGGCGCGCGCGGAAGAAAATATTCCGCGCTTTTGAAAGCGCGCGGGGAAAAGCTCGTGGCGGTATGCGACTGCGATCCGAAAGTTTACGAGGTCGCCCGCCGCGATTACGCGCTGTCGGACGACGCGCTCTTTTCCGATTACGATTCGTTTTTTTCCCGCGGCAAGATTGCCGATCTTCTGATCGTCGCAACCACCGACCGCGAACATCTTGCGCCCGCATTGCGCGCTCTCGAGCTGGGGTACGACGTCATTTTGGAAAAGCCCATTGCCGTTTCGCTTGAGGATTGCGAAAAAATTTACGAAAAAGCGAAAGTTACGGGCAGGCGGGTGATCATCTGTCATGTTTTGCGATATTCGCCGTTTTTTAAAAAGATCAAGCAACTCGTTGACAGCGGACGTTACGGGGAGATCGAAACCGTCAATCACGTGGAAAACGTGGGGTACTGGCATTTTGCCCACAGTTTTGTGCGCGGTAACTGGCGCAACGAAAAAGAAAGCACGTTCATGCTATTGGCAAAGTGCTGCCACGATCTCGATATTTTGGCATGGCTTTTCGATAAACCCTGCGAATACGTGAGTTCCATGGGAAAACTTTCGTATTTCAAAAAAGAGAATCCGGAAAATCCGAAAAAAGGTTATTGTTTTAAGTGCGATAAGGCGGGCTGTCCTTACCGCGCCTCCGACTTTTACGTAAAATATCCGCTTTGGGTAAAACTGCCCGTGGTTCCCCAGGAGAATCGCGACGCGTTTATCCGCCGCTGGCTGGAGGACGAAAGCAATCCGTACGCCAGGTGCGTATACGAATGCGATAACGACGTGGTCGATCATCAGGTCGTCAATATGCAGTTCGCCGGGGGCGCAACGGCGCATCTGACGATGACCGCCTTCACGAAGGAATTTTATCGCCGCACGCATTTGTTTATGAGCCAAGGCGAAATTTACGGCAACATGCTGGAAAATAAGATTTACGCCACGCGTTTCGGCGAAGATACGGAAGTATTCGATCTGGGAGATCAGATCGGCGGCGGGCACGGCGGCGGCGACGAAGGGCTCATAAACGATGTCTGCCGTTTAATGGAGGAAGGCGGAAAGAGCGTGACCGATATCGATGTTTCCATGGTGAGTCATAAAATCGCGTTCGCCGCGGAGAAGAGCAGAAAAGCAAACGGCGAGGCAGTCCGACTTTAAAAGCGGCGCGTCTCCCGAACAACTTCAGAATTTTTTTATCGATGTTCGCGCCCCGCGCGTTTACGGTTTTTCCGAACGCGCGGGGCGCGTTTTTCATTTTGCCGGAAAAGGCGCCGTTCTTATCTGTAAAAAGGTTTTTCGGAAGATGTATTCGCCCGATAAATGTCCGTCGCTACGGTAGAAAAAATTCGCGCTTTATTATAAGTGCGCATACTTTCATATTCGGGATTATCCCGCTTTCGGAAAAAGCTTTCTTTTTGCCGTGAAAAATACTTGATATCTTCGGCGCGGGGTGATATAATAATACACCGAATCGAAAAACGGAGTCGGTTATGGAAGGAAGCGGCGCTATCGGAAAAAACAGAAAGGCGAGGAACATCGATATGTGTACCCGCCCGCTTTTAGGGAAGATCATTTTGTTTTCCCTTCCGCTCATCGCAACGGGAATTCTGCAGCTTTTATATAACGCCGCGGATATCATCGTCGTGGGACAGTTTTCGGGACATACCGCCATGGCGGCGGTCGGGTCTACGGGCTCGCTCGTCAATCTGGTCACCAATCTCTTTATAGGGCTCAGCGTGGGGTCGCTTTCCGCCATGTCGCGCTGGATCGGCGCGGGCGAAAAGGAAAAAGCCGACCGTATCGTACATACGTCCATCCCCGTGGGAGTCATAGGCGGAGTCGTCGTCGGCGTGATCGGTTTCTTCGGCGCGGAACTCTTTTTGAAATGGATGAAAACCGATGTCAACGTCATCGATCAGGCTACGCTTTACCTTAAGATCTATTTCGTCGGCATGCCGTTTGCCATGCTTTATAACTTCGGCGCGGCCATTCTCCGCGCCTGCGGAGATACCAAACGCCCGCTCATCATCCTGAGCCTTGCGGGAATCATCAACGTCGGTCTGAATCTGTGGCTGGTCGCGGGTTTCAATATGGGCGTTGCGGGCGTGGCGATCGGAACCACCGCTTCGCAGGCGATTTCCGCCGTGGCGGTGCTTTGGGTGCTTTGGAGACGCAAAGGCTGCGGTTGTTTTCGCTTCAAAAAGATGCATATTTATACCGGCGCGCTTAAGGAGATCGTGCATATCGGTCTGCCTGCGGGCGTGCAGGGGACGATTTTTTCCCTTTCCAACGTCATCATTCAGTCGTCCATCAATATCTTCGGCGATATCGCTATGGCGGGCAACGCCGCGGCGGCGAGTATCGAAGGCTTTGTGTATACGGCCATGAATGCCGTTTCGCAGGCGTGCCTGACCTTCACCGCGCAGAATTACGGCGCAAACAAACTGAAAAACATCCGCCTTATACTCGTGCAGTGTGTGGCGATCGTTACCGTCGTCGGGGTGGCGCTCGGCGCGGCGGCTTATGTATTTTCGCCGCAACTTCTTTTTCTCTACAACAAAGACGCGGAAGTCATCGCTTACGGGGTGGACAGACTCGCCATCGTCGCAACCATGTATTTTTTGTGCGGGCTGATGGAAGTGCTCGTAGGCACTTTGCGCGGCGTGGGCCGATCGCTCGTGCCGATGATATTGTCCGTCGTGGGAGTCTGCGGTGGCAGGATCATTTGGATTTATACCGTGTTTGCCGCGGAACAGAATCTGACGATGCTGTATCTTTCTTATCCCGTTTCCTGGCTGTTGGCGATCGTTATGCACCTCATTACGTATTTTTGCGTGATCGGGCGCGTAAAAAAGGAACTTTCGCCTATAGGTGCTGCGGAAGCCGCCGTAAAAACTTTATCGGACGTTGCGGCCGCTTCGGAGGAAGAAGTTTATTCAACTCCGCAGGAAGAAGGTTCTTTTTCGACTGCAGAGCAGACGGAAAGCGCGTTGAAATCGTGTGAAGAAAGTTGCGAACCGCAAAATACTGAACTTATAATGCCGCTTTGTAAGGAGCGCGATGATGAAATCGGGGAAGAAAAGAATATTTGAAAGGATATGTAGCGGAGAGCCGAATACGGCTCTCCGCTGTTTGCTGTTTCACGATAGAATTATTATACATTTTTTTATGCAGGATATTTTGCATAAAAACGGCACTTGCAAGAAATTGGAAAATAATACACCGTTTTGGCCCTTTCGCGGGCCTTTTATAAAAACAATTTATCTTTTCTATTTTGTATTTTTATTGAAAAAAACTTGATTAATGACAGGGCTTTTGTTATAATACATATACAATATATATAGTATACGCGAAATAGGTCCGTCGTGATTATTTCAAAAAAAGCTATCTTTTTTTCATGTTTGCGAATGCAAACATGAGTCTCTTTTACGGAAAGGGCGGCTCTGTTTATCGCGTAAAGGAGGCGTTATGGCGCAATTAAAAAAGATTTTAATTGCAATGCTTGTGGTTTGCGCCTTGTCGTTCACGCTCGTTGCGTGTAACGAGAAAGCGAAAGTCACGTTTGACGTCAACGGCGGTACGGGCGAAGCTTATACCGTGGAAACGACGAAAGACGAATTGCTCGAAATGCCCGAGGACCCTGTCCGCAGCGGGTATGTATTTAACGGTTGGAAAAACGGCGACTCTTTCTGGAATTTTACGAAAGACAGAGTCTCCGCGGATATGACGCTCGTCGCGGATTGGACGAAGACCTGCACCGTGACGTATACGCTCGGCGATCTGGAAGGAACCGCGCCCGAAGCGGAAACGGTGAAAATCGGAGAGGAGGTAACGCTCCCCGAGGCTCCCGCGATCGAAAACCAGGAATTTGCCGGCTGGAAAGTCGGGGAAGAGACCAAGGCCGCCGGCGATAAGGTCGCGATCAATGCGGACGTGACGGTTGTCGCCCTGTGGATCAAACAATGCGACGTAACGTATTCTCTCGGCAACATGCAGGGGAATGCGCCCGCTTCGCAGACGGTGGATTTCGGTACTTCGATCAATCTTCCCGCCGCTCCCGAAATCAAGGGCTACACGTTCAAGGGCTGGCAGGTAGGCGACGTGACTAAAGCGGAAGGTTCCGAAATCGTAGTGGAAACCGACCTCACCGTCACGGCGAATTACGCTATCAATACTTATACCGTAAACTATTACGGATTCTACGGCGAAGTCGTATTCAGTGAAAAAGTGGAATTCGGCTCCGCGGCGACTTACGACGGCGTTCCCACAGGTTCGGGCAGCAGGTTCGTTGCGTTTGCGGGCTGGTCGGAAACCGATTCTCTCGAAGCGGTGGAAGAAAATCTCGAAGTCTACTCTTTGTGGAGATATCCGCAGAGTGACGATAAATATTTCAACTATGTGGAAAGCAATGGCGGCTATCTGGTGGAAGCTTCCGCCGCGATTGCCGATTTCGAAGGGGATGTCATTTTCCTGCCCGCGGAATACAACGGTAAACTGGTAACGGGTATCGTTGCAAAAGAAACGGCAGATGAAGACGTTCCGCAGGAAACCGCTTTCGGTACGCTCAACGTTGCCGAAGTGGTCGTTCCTTCTTCCTATAAGACGATCGGCGCCTATGCGTTCTACGGTAACGAAAACATCCAAACGGTGACTTTTGAATCGAAAGGCCTTACGAGTATCGGCAACTATGCGTTTGCCGGAACAAGCAACCTTTCGGAATTCACTTTCCCCGCCACGGTGGAAACCATCGGGGATTATGCTTTCGCTTATGACGGATCGCTTGCCAACAATAACACCGGCGTTGACGACGACCGCTCTTCTTTGAAAGAATTCAAGGTGGAAGAAGGCAGCGTTCTGAAGTCCATCGGCGTAAACGCGTTTGCCTATGCGGGATTTGAATCGTTGACCATTCCCGCTTCGGTGGAAACCGTTTCCGATTACGCGTTCTATGCGGCAAGGGGAATAAAAACGCTTACCTTTGAAGAGGGCAGCAAGCTGACCTCTATCGGACAGTATGCGTTCAGCGGCGACGACGGCACCAGCTGGACCGGACTCACGGCGGGGCTTTTGCAGAGCGTGGAATTGCCCGCTTCGCTGAAGACGTTGGGAACCGGCGCGTTCTTCCGTCAGCAATTTACAAACATCGTGCTCAATGAAGGGCT
>CALVXL010000031.1 GCA_944369635.1 uncultured Clostridia bacterium | reverse complement strand
CATCGAAGGGGACGACAAAGGCTCGCTCACCAGATTGTCCACCGCGCTCATCGATACGGACAGCCGCATGGACGACGTAATCTATGAAGAATTCAAAGGCACGGGCAACATGCAAATTCATCTTTCCCGCGCGCTCAGCGAAAAGCGCGTTTTCCCCGCTATCGACATTTATAAATCGGGCACGAGAAAGGAAGAGCTTTTGCTCGACAAAAAGGAACTCGACGTGGTATTCAAACTGCGCAAAATCCTTTCCGAACGGCATGACGCGCTGGAAAGCCTTCTGGAAATGATGAAAAAGACCAAGGACAACGAGGAGTTCGTCAAAAAGGCGGAAAGCTGGATCTGCCTTTACGAAAAAAATTAAAACATCATGGCGAAAACCGTAACGACGTATGTTTGCGGCGAGTGCGGCGCCGTCAGTCCCAAGTGGCTGGGCAGGTGCCCGAATTGCGGCGCATGGAATTCCTTTATCGAGGAAGTGCAGGCGCCTGCGGCGGCGGAAAAACCCATTCTGAAAAGCATGGTCAGGCCGCAGCCTTTGAGCTTCGTCCGCGAGGAAAAACTCAAGAGGATCAAAACGGGGGTGGACGAATTCGACCGCGTGCTCGGCGGGGGTATCGTTCCCGCTTCCATGGTTTTGCTCGGCGGCGATCCGGGCATCGGCAAGTCCACGCTTTTGACGGAAGTTTCCGGCATTTTGTCGAAAGAACATAAAGTATTGTATATTTCGGCGGAAGAAAGCGCTTCGCAACTCAAGCTGCGTTGCAACCGCCTGGGCGTAAATTCCGACACCATGCTCGTCATGAACGAAACGGCGCTGGAAAATATCGAAGCAAATCTCGACGGCGTGGAGTTTCTGATCGTCGATTCCATTCAGGCGGTGTATCTCGACGCGCTCTCTTCTTCGGCGGGCAGCGTGGGGCAGGTCCGCGAATGCGCTTCCAGGCTGATGCGCCTTGCCAAAGCGAAAAACATCACCGTATTTTTGGTCGGACACGTCACAAAGGAAGGCGCGATCGCGGGGCCTAAGGTGTTGGAACACATTATGGACACCGTGCTGTATTTCGAAGGCGACGCGGAAAACAACTACCGCATTCTGCGCGCGGTGAAAAACCGTTTCGGCTCGGTCAACGAGGTCGGCGTGTTCGAAATGCGGGAAAACGGGCTGTTCGGCGTAAAGGATTACGCGGGCATTTTCGTTTCCGAAAGCCGCGGGGAAAACGCGGGCAGCGTGGTTACGCCCTTTATTTCGGGCAACCGATGCGTTCCCGTGGAAATACAGGGGCTGGTGGCGAAGACGGTATTCGGCATGCCTCGCCGCATGAGCCTCGGCATCGATTATAACAAACTGGTTTTAATGCTGGCCGTTCTGGAAAAGAAAGGCGGTCTGCCCTTCTATTCGCAGGACGTATACCTGAACGCCATGGGCGGCATCAAGCTGGGCGAACCTTCGGTGGACCTTGCGGTCCTGATGTCGCTGGCAAGCGCTTATACGGGCATACCTCTCGACGCGGGCACGGCAGTGTTCGGGGAAGTGGGGCTGACGGGGGAAGTCCGCGGCGTTTCCCGTGCGGAAATGCGGGTGCGCGAATGCATCAACGCAGGGTTTACTTCCGTCATTCTGCCGAAAAGCAACATGAAGTCGGCGGAGGCGTTCCGCTCCAGGATCAAGCTGATTCCCGTAAGCTATGTCTTTCAGGCGGTCAGGGAACTCACCAAAAAAAATAAAGGCAGGGACGCGGAAGAACAGCCGCAATAATTTTTTGGTTCGCAAGAAATTTTCCGAAAAAAGCGGCGCGCCGATGAAAAATCAGCGCGCCGCTTTGAAATGTCCGTTTCAGACGAATTGACGGCAAAAAACCGCATGCGGGAAATCCGTCGTTTTTTTTAATCGGGAAATCCGTCGGTTTTTTGAAATTATTTTTTGCCTTTGTTAAAATCGGCGGAAAAGTCGTTTTTGTCCGGTTTATCCCCGCGAAGAAAGGCGCGGATCAGAAAAAGGGATCTTTCCTTTGCCTCGTCGTACAGGCGGTAAACGGACTTTTCTTCGTCGCCGCAACGCAACACTTCGAATTGAACGTCGGGATTGCGGCGCAGGAACATATAGGAAAAGAAATGCCTTAAATGCAGTTTGCGCTCCAGCGCGAACACGCGTTTGCGGCGGGTGCCGTCGGGGTCGGCAAAGTAGCTTTGTTGACGGAAAAAGCGTTTCAATGCGCGCCGCAGGGCGTTTTTGTTCACCGTTATGCCGTAAGCTTTTTCCGCGGCATATCTTAAAAGTCCGTACGCGCAGGCGACGCCCTGTTCGTCGATTTCGCGGGAAATATTTCGGTTTTTACCGAATTTTTCATACAAAAAAGCGTCGATGTCCCGCTCGATCAGAAAATGTACTTTGTCTTTTTTGCGCTGTTTTTTCAAAGTCGAAAGCAGCCGGTATTCCGTGGCGTATACGAAGGGGTGGAAAACCGTATCGGCGGCATAATGCGTGATATAGCCGAAAATATAAGAATAGTCGCCCGTCTTTTCGGCATAATCTTTCGCCGCGCAAAAGAAGCCGTATATTTTTTTGCGGTGCATCAGCCTGCCGAGGTTGTTTTTGTTCCCCGAAAGCGGACGGTAAAGAAAAAAACAGTCGCCGCCCTGCGCGCCCGCATAAAACGCGGAAACGCAGCGGATTTTTTCTTTTTCCTCTTCGCTCAGGGCGTCGAACACTTCGCCGGCGATAAGTTCGTGCGTGATAAAAGCTGCCATATCTACATTGTACCACATTTTTTGCGAAAAAAACGCGGGGAAAACAAAATTTTCCGACAATTTTTATACAAGATGTTGTGTGCGGATTTTTAAAAAACACAAAATCCCGAAAATCGCGGAAAAATCGCAAAAATTTGCGTAAAATCCGCCGAAAAAGCTTGACAATCAATTTTTTAAATGATAGACTTGTAAAGCACTCCGAGAGTAACAGGGGTGTTAATTTTTTGATATCGGAAGGTAAGAACCATGGCTGCAAAAGGAGCGAGAAATAAAATTACGTTGGCTTGCACGGAATGTAA
>CALVXL010000030.1 GCA_944369635.1 uncultured Clostridia bacterium | reverse complement strand
CGGCTACGGAAGCGGGGTTGTTGAAAGATTCAATTTCGTTTTCCTTCGCATCGTCGGGACGCGCGATTTCAAGCGTCGCCGTCGCGCTGACCTTTTCGCCGTTGTATTCCGCAACGTATTCGACGGCGTATTTCCCCGCCATCTTCGGCGTGAACGTACCGTTATCCACCGCAATCGCGTCGAACGTGGTTTCGTACGCAGCGGAATCATCCTTATACGTTACGTTATACGACCAGGAAATCCCCTCGCTTACCGTCCGGTTCGCGCCGTCTACCAGCGTGCCGACAGGCAAAGTGTAAAGCGCGTTCGAAGTGCCGTTATCCAATGCGGGAGTAATTACGCGATAATTTGCGTCGATTACCGTTACCGCCGTCTTTTTCACCGAAGAGCCGAGCGTTACGACGATGTTCGCCGTACCTTCGCCGACGGCAGTCACCGTGCCGTCCTTCGTTACGGTAACGATCTCTTCATTCTCGCTCGCGTACGTCGGTACGAGTTCCGCAGGAGAAACGCTTACTTCGAAAGCAGTGTTCCAACCTTTTCCCAGCGTAAGCGTTTCGGGTATTGTGAACGAACCGCCGTTTTCTTCTTTCAGCGCGCCGTCAACATAGGCGTTCAGCTCCTTTGTGTGTTCGTCGCCCGCCGCAAGCGCCATGCTCGCTACCTGCGCAACGGAACGCTTTTGTACATCGCTGTAAGTATATACGCCATCGTTCAGAATGTACGCGCGCGCCGCGATTACCGTACCGTAACCGCTTTCCGGTATGCCGTAAAGAACGGTACTGAACATGTCATAACCTTCTTTGTCGGACGCCGTCCTCCACACTTCCGTCGCCTGATTGACTGCGTTTGCCGTATCGACCGTAAGTTCTTCCTCCGCACCCAGCATTTCCGCGGGAATTAAAAGCATACCGTACGTCGCCCCTTCGTTCGCCGCTTTATAGCTCTCGCTCACATATGCGTCGAAACGAATACCCGACTTATCGATTTCTTCTTCCGAATTCTCATAGCGGACGGCGGCGCCTTCCGCCATGACGATATCCGAAGACAGATCTTCCGCATAAACCTCGCGGACAAACAGCGCAGCGGTAAAACAAAGAAGCATGAGCGAGGCAAAAACAACCAACCAAAGATTTCTGATTTTTGTTTTCACTGCCAGTCCCCCCAGGAATCGTCCCACTCCGCATAATTCAGCGATTCCGTCATGACGTCCTTTTTATCGAACGACACCACCTGCATGCACGGCACCTTATACCGCTTTTTCGTCTTCATCTTTTACCCTCCTTTAATAATATCATTATTTAAAACGTATTTTTACGTTTTTTACTTGTTCACCTTGATCGTAAGGCTGCCCGACGTAAACCGATTGCCGTAACTTGTAAACGTCAAAGTATATTCGCCCGCCTTCGGATCGATAAGCGTTACCGAACGCTCCTTGTCGCCGAGCGTGTAGTCCGTACCCTTTTCCAGCGTTTCGCCGTTAAAGGAAATTGTGAACGTATAGCCGTATCCCTTGCCGTTATAAATTTCAAACCAGGCTTTCGTACCGTTATCCTCGTAAGTGCCGACCTCCGCGGCGCTCAGAGAAAATCCGGCGTCCTCAAACGCAACCGTTTCGTCGTTTACCGCTCTCAGCCCCGCGACCCATATTTCGCTCACGAGCGTCCCGCCCGCATTCGTGAACCAAAACAGATCGGAATATTCTATCCCGTTCGATGTGCTCCAGCCGTAAACGTTTTTCAGCACTTCCGCATCGAATTTCAGCGTAACCCACTGATTGACGGGCAAACTCGTTCCCGTGACTACCCAGTCGCCGCCGTGCGGCCACTGCGTGATCTTGACGGGCTCGTTTCCGTTCGATTTGATATAAAGCGTCAGTTCGACGGCGTTATACCCTTCGTACAGATTTTTATCGCCCGTTATCTTGAAGTTCGGCCAGTTCTCCCCATTGGAGTTCAGACTCATTTTGATTGCGTTTCCGCTGAGAGTTTCGGGTAATCCCGCAGGGATTTCCGCCGCCCCTAAGACGTAATGCGTATAAGCCGCCGTCAGATTATCCGATTCGAGCAGGAAGAACCCGTCTGCGCCTTCGCACGACAAGTCGACGACGTCCGCCGCTTTGACCGCAACGGCGTTGCGAATGCGGATTTCGGATAGTTTCGCAGAATCCGTGCTCGCCACCCAGAAAAATTTAACGTATCCGTTATCGGGAGAAAGCGCGTTGAGGAACGCGTCCATATCAAACGTAAGTTTTACCCATTTATTGACGGCGATTGCGCCTTGCGAAGCGTTCAGATCGGCATTTTGCGCCCAATAGTTCATCTGCACCGCGCGGGCGGTATTGCCTTCCGCGCCTTTAAGATACACTTCGACGGAAACGGCATTGTAACCTTCTTCTTGCAGCGCTTGGTACGCGTCTTTCTTCTGTCTTGGACTTATCGAAACATTAATCCAGCGATTGGAATCGGTATCCACCGCCGCGACAACCGCTTTTTCGGCGGAATCCCAACTTACGGAAGTTACGTCGCTGATGCTTACGTTATTCACCGACCCCGCCGCATCGAAGGACTCGATTTCGTTTTGCGCGGGATTCGGACGACCGTCCTCGTTACGCGCCGATATGTCGGTAATGCGGATAAAGTCGATGACGTTCATGCACGTCTGACTGCCGTTCTGCACCCAGAACAACCCGTAATCGGCGGAGGCAACCCTCGAAAGATATCCCGAGAAAACTTCCGCGCTGATCTTCACTTCCACCCATTCGTTGGCGTTGATATACAAATCGTATTCGTCCGTCCACGGGAACATTTTGAGCCACATCTGATTTTCGTATCCCGGTGCGGAAATAAAAACGGATAAGGTAATGTTTTCGTATTTTTTGATTTCATCCGCCGTTGCCCGGGAAGTTACGGAAAGCCTCGGCCAACTACCGCCGTTTATGGAAGTTATTTTGAATTCCACGCCGCCTTTTGCGCCTTCGGGCAACTTTTCGTCGCCCGCCCAAAGATACGTTTCGTCAAAATACATTCCCGTGCCGCTCTGCAGCAGAACGCTGCCGAGCGCCGACGGATCGTCGAAAGACTCGATTTCCCCGTCTTCCCTTTCTGTGGGGCGCAAAATCTCCGCCTCCGCGGAAGCGGTGTACTGTTTGCCGCCGTACGTCGCGGTATAAGTGAGCACATACGTACCGCCGACCTGCGGCGTAAACGTCTTGCCCGTCAGGGTTATTTCACCGAATTTATCTTCGTAGAGCGCTTTATCGGAATAACTGACCGCATATTCCCAGGAATCCGCCGTGACCGTATTTCCTCCGATGACCAGAGAAGAATCGGGCAGAGTATACGATTCGCCCTGCTTTCCTTCCGCAGGCTCGTCGATACGCACTTCGTCGTATTCGCCCTTAATGTCCGCAATGCGGACGGAAGTTACGGCATTCATGCAGGAAGTACTGCCGTTCTGCACCCAGAACAGTCCTCCCGAGGTCAGTCCGATACAATCGCTGTAATTATCGATGATGAGCTTTCCGTCGACTTCGATTTTCACCCACTCGTTTGCCTTGACAAACAGGGTGTATTCCGAAGAGGTATCCGGCAACATACGAAGTTCCACCTGCTCGATATTTTCCTGCGGATCGGTTTCAAAGTACGCCAAAAGACTGAGCCTGTCGATATTCTTTAATCCGTCGTAAGAGGTGCGCGAATCGAATCTGAGTCTCGGCCAACTGCCGATATCGATTTCCTGAATGGAAAATTCCACGCCGCCGACAGCTCCCGCAGGCAGTTTTTCGTTGCCTGCCGCAAGATACGTTTCGGCAAAGTCGACGCCGCTTTCCAGACGGACATACACCAACGAAGACGGCATATCGAAAGACTGAATTTCCATCGGAGCGGGCTCCGTCGTTTCCAGTTCGACGAGAAGCGTACCGGAAATTTCCAGAACGATATCGTCGAGATAAATCACGGACGCGTCGGCAAGGCTTTCTGAATTTCGGTTTTCAAAGGCAAAGCCAATGCCCGCAACATTGAAGATATCGCAGATGTTGTTAAGCGTTTCATAGTCGGGCGTGTACACGACTTCCGTCCATTGCCCCGCCGCGAGCTCGCATGTCTTCACCGCCTTGCGGTCGGCGTTCTGCACGTCGGACATACTCGCGATGATACAAAATTCCAGATTCACCTTTTCGCTTTCCGCATTATACACATAAAAGCGTACGCTCTTCAAGCGGGTAAAATCGGTGTAATCGTACCCCGAATCCCCTTCTATTCCCATCGGATAGTAAAAGTAGGGCGCTTCATCGGGCGCGGTGTGCGAGCCGAGCGGCTGCAGCTTTGCGGAATATTTTCCGCTGTGGGCCTGTTCGGATGACTTGCTTATTTTTCCGAATCCGTCCATCATGTTGATCATGCTGAAACCGGAGTTCCACGTTTCGTAATCGGCAAAATTTACGACTTCTACAGGCTCTTCCTTTTTCGCACAGGCAAAAAATCCCGCCGCCGTGAAAGCCAATATACAGGCAAAAAGTAATCCTAACGTTTTTTTCATGCTTTTTACCCCCTTATTTCCCGTAAACAACAACGTCTTTCAGGCACACCGTCAACGCACTGTCGCCCGTCGCAACGTTAAAGCGAAGCTGTTTGACCTGACCGATCTTGTTCCAGTTGACGGAACCGAGAGAGATTTTTACGTTTTCCGCCTTTCCGGAGAACGTAACGCTAATCAACGCCGTTTCTCCCTTTTCGCCGACGAGAATGACCGAAACCGTTCTGCCGCTGTCGGCAAACATCGAAAGCATCAGGCTGTCCGCCGAACTGTCGATTCCCGCAATCATACTGCCCTGCAAAGTAAACGATTGTTGTTTAGTAAAGTTTATCCTTTCGCCCAACGCGGCGCGCAATACCTTACCTTCCGTCCAATCCGCTCCCGCAATGCTGTTTGCGTCCGCGATATCGAATGCCGTTTCCACGGAGCTGTTTACCGCGGCGAGATCTTCCGCCGTGACGGTATCATCCACCGAATGGATCTGCACTTTGCCGCCGAGATACTTTTCGTAGGTATAGGTTTGACCGCCCGCCTGCATATTCACTATGAGCGTATTGCCGTTCTTTTCCTTCATATCGACGCTGACGGTGTACGATTTCAGCGCGCCCGCCGTTTCGGGAGCGGAAAGCGTTCCGCAACTTTCTTCCGACAACGTGACTTCGACGTCCGTATTTACGCCGAAAGTGATTTCAATTGTTCCGTACCCGTCGTCCTCTTCTTTCAAAATGCAGAAGCCGGCGGGAGAATCGTTGAGCGCGGAGAGTTCCAAAAGCGACAAACGCGCGGTATTAAACGCTTCTTCCGTCGCGGTAACAATAGTTCCGTCGTAAAGATCGGAAACCAGCGTTTCCATCAATTCCACAAACGCGTCGTTCACGCCGTCGCCGTCGGTATCGCCCGAAATCTTGTTTTCGTCATAGGAATTCTGCAAAGCATAGAGCAGCTCGTATTCCTCCAACCCGTCGCGGATCGCCTCCAGCCGCATGCTGGCAACGGGACCGTCCACGCCGTACTGCGCGCCGGGATAGAACAAAAATCCGTCTCCGTTGGCGCCGGGATAACGCTCCGCGTTTCCCGAATAATAATCGTAAATTTCCTGATACGTCCAGTTGACGTTTTCCGCATAAATTGTCGTAGCCCAGTACAGATTGCCGATTACTCCGTATTCCGCCTGCATCCAGCTGACCATACGCGGAGACAGCATGGAGTCGTCGATACGGTATGTCGCATAAGGCGGTTCGGGCGCGACGCAACCGTACCACCATTTCTGTGTCTGCATATAATATTTTGCGCGCCCCTCTTCGGTATCGTACGCGTCGAACAACGGACAGCCCGCGTTCAAAAAAGGCAGAATTTCTTCGTAGTCGGTATTCGCCGCGATGGTCGCCACGTGATAAAGCGTTCTGACGCTTTCGGCGACGGCTTCGATAAATTCGTCGGCGGAAGCAAATCCGTTCTCCTTTGCCTTCGCGTCGAGCTGCGGATAATCGGCTTTGATCTGTTCTTTGTTTTCAAGGATTTCCGCCGCCGCCGCGTTCGCCGTGTTGCGGAAGATCACGCTGATCATCTTCACGCGCGAATAGCCGAGCGAATCTTTCGTCTCGTCGATCAGTCGGAAGTAGGTGACGAGTTTTGCGGGCATGTTATACCCTTCGGAAAAACTCTTTTCCGCAAACGCGCGGATATACTTTGTCATCACCTCGTCGTCCACGACTTCCTGCCTGCCGAGTTCGGAGATTTCCGAAAGAGCGGCGGACGTAAAGTCGTATTGCCTGTCGCTGACGTAACGCGAATCGCTTTCCTCTATGTGAAGCGACGAAGTATCAATGTCCTTACCGCTGGCAAATTCCGTCGCATACGGCAAAGATATGGTGGAACATAAATCATTTTGCATATACTCGTACGCCTTTTCGGCATACGCCGCGATACCTTCGTCCGAAGCCACGTCGAAATCGTAGAGGATATAATTCGGGTTGAGCCGATATTCGAAAAGCGCCTCGTTGTATTTGTCGAACATGTCCTGCGTGGAATCGAGTTCGCCTTTATAAAAATACCATTCGTTCAAAAATACGCTCTGCGCGTGATTCGTTTCGGAAACCGTTACGTCGTAAACGTTCAAAGTTACGGGGATTTCCCGATCTCTGCCGCCGATGGTGACGGTAACCGTGCCGCGGTAAATCCCCGCAGGCTGGTCGGAAGGAATATAATACCGCACGTACAGCCCTTGATTTTCCCCCGCAAGCACGAAGTTTTCCCCTGCCTCTTTAATATTTGCCGCAGGGACGAGCGCGTCGGGATACATCCCTGCGTCGAACGAGCCGAAAGGCTCGCTTACGCGGATATATTTTTCATGAAAGATTTCAACGTTGCTCGCCGCAAGCTTGTTCTCTCCGGACGTGAGCTCGCTCGCTTTAACGGTATACTGAAGGTCTTTATCCGCGCTGATGATGACTTGCGCCGCCTCGTATTCCCCTTTGGCCGCGACGATGTTCAGCCCGTCTGTCTTGATATCGTCGTAAGACGATTCGTCTTTATCCTGCAACACTTTCTGCGAAGATGACGTACACCATATCACGGCGTTGTCCATCGTTCCGTTATATTGTTTTTCCGCGGTTTGCGGCTGTTTATTGCAGCCCGCAAGAAAAGCCACCGAAAGCAGAAGCGCAAAGATTTGTGCCGCTCTTTTTCTCATTAAATTTTACTCCCTTATTCTTTTTTATGCCAACCCTGCAAGTTTCAGCGCGTTGTCGAACTTCGTTTTGGTCCATTCTTTTATCGTGTTCCGATAGTAATCCGCAGGCGTCGTCTGCCTGGTCTGATCTCTCAGTACAACATACCAATCCGTTTCGTAGAAAGTCCCGACATTGCCGTAATAATTCAATGCAAACTGCTGTTCCATGGGAAGTGTCTGGATGGTATAGAGAACGTCTTCGTCGGGATAGAAGTAATCGAGACGCGTCTTCTGCATTTCGGAAAAGCTTTCGTAAAGTTCCGGATTTTTCTCCTTTAAATTATATTCGAACGGCAGGCAGGAACCGTCGGTTGCTTCGGCATAAGCCGCCTGCGCAATGTCGGTAGCCATAAACAGCATAAAGTCGACAGCCATTTCCTTTGCAACGGCGTTTGCGGGGATTAATCCGTTGTGCACGCCGCCGATAGAGTGAACGATTCCCCTCGCTTCCGCAACGGCATTGAGAACCTCTTCGTAAGCGAAACCCTTCGCATTCGTACCGCCCGCACCGTTAAACACGCCGCTGATAAGCGATTCGGGTACGGCAACGCTCGTGTCGTCCACATGATCGACCATGGCGGAGAGCAAAGTATCGTCGATACCGTATTTTTCGCCGAGCGCGCTGATAACGGGCACGCGCATCGTCTTAAAGTTATTCGCCTTATCTCCGAGTCTGTCGAGCATCGAAGACATTTCCGCCGTGAACCAGTCGCCGTTGGCGTGGAAGAGCCATTCGTCGTTGTTGAGGAAGATGGACTGTACGTCTTTAAATCCCTTGCTCCAGCCGCTGGGATCGAGATATCCGCCGATTTTGCCAGCGTCGATTTCGGAATACGCCTGTCCGTCCAGATCATTGCCCGAATACTGTTTGCCGTGATAACGCAAGATGCTGCGCATCACTTCGAGCGCTTCGTTCCTGCCCGTGTGCGATTCAAATACGTCGACAGAAGGCGTGCTCTGCCCTACGGGAATACCGTTCCAGTAATTGTAAAACTCGCCTACGCTTTCATACTGCGCCCACCACACGTTGAAAATATTCGTGATATAGGTATCGTCTTTGGACTGCAGAAAAGCGAATCCGCCTTCCTCCCAGTCGTACGTACCCGTATGCGCTTTATCCCAGTCGCTGCGGTACGCTTCGCAGATGGCGATCAGCTCGTCCGTCGTATTCGGCGTGTCTCCCCGTTCCATACCGAGTTCGGGGTGCGCCGCGATGAGTTCGTCCAAAAGCGCCTGATTATAAATGATGGAATCCATGCCGTCTGCCCACGAGATGGAGAAAAACCGCTCACTGTCGGGGTTTTCCGCGTCGAGATATTGATTCATGCGGACGTAATCGGACTTCATCTTGTCTTTGAAAAGTATATCTTCACCGGGAACTTTCTGGTTGTATACTTCTTCCGTCAGTTCAAGTACGTCGCCGTTGGGCACCAGCTTGCTTTGCAACCACATGTCGAACATCAGATCGAAAGTATTCGCATTCTCGTTGGAAAGGCGGGTGCTGCCGTAGCTCTTATTGTCGCTTGTTTTTAAATCGTAGTTATCTTTCATCGTTGCGCCGGGATATTTTTCCTGAACCCAGTCCTGCTCGAAAAACTTTTCGGCGACGGCGTCTACCCATTTCGTGCCATAGCCGAGGTCTACGCAATACACCTCGAGAAAGTCCGGCGTGTTTTTCACCTTTTTACCGCAAGCGGCAAATGCGCTTGTCGTAACCAACAGAATTCCGCACAGCAAAACACTGCAAATTTTTTTCATGGAAAACCTCCTTAAGAATTTAATTTATGACCTGCGGGATTCAGCCTTTCAGCCCGCCGATCGTGAAGTTTGACATAATGATATCGGAAAACACCGAAAATATCACGATGATCGGTATGCACGAAATCATCAAAGCGGCATAATAAACGGGATAATTTCCTCCGTCGCCGCGTTTAAGCGACGCCTCGATGACGTAAAGCCCCGAAGCGAGAGTGGGAAAATCGGGCATGTAGAGGATCATCGTCATATAGTCGTTCCACGCGCCGATGAACGCCATGATGCAAAGCGTTAGCATCGCGGGCCAAGCCATGGGCAACATGATTTTGAAAAACACCGTCGCATGTCCGCCGCCGTCTATAAACGTCGCTTCCGCATAGCTCCACGGCAGGGATTTGAAAAATCCGTACAGTACCAAAAAATTGAATCCGAACCCGCCGAATCCCGTAATGATGGGATAAATAGGCGAATTATAAAGCCCCAGCTGATAAATCAGCTTGAAAAACGAACCGGTATTGCCGACGATGGGAATGGTCATGGAGAAAATGGCAACGCCGTAAAGCAACCCGCGGATTTTAAATTTATATTTCGCAATGCAATAACTTGTGAGCGCACTGGCAAAAACACCGCTTGCCGTAGCAAAAATCGAATACCATATACTGTTAAAGAACATCTGCGGGAAATAGATCGCTTCGCCAACGGAATCTTCTATTTTCATCTTTGTGAAAGCTTCGGCAAAGTTAGAAAACAGCCAGTCTTCGGGAAGCGCAAGGTGAGAATCCTGCAACAGATATTCGTAAGGATCTTTCAGCGCGTTGAAAAACATATATAAAAACGGAAAGATCAGCGAAGCCGCGTACAGCGCAAACAATGCAAACACACATCCAAAAAAGACTTTCTCTCCCGTCGTGCGCAAAGTCAGAATAGACGCTTCGTCTTTGCCTCTCCTTCTTTTAACAGCAAATTTCCTGTGTGCGATCCCCGCTTCGGAAACTCCTGCCGCAACTTTTCTTCTTTGTAGTTTTATCATCGCTTTTCCTCCTCAATACTCCACCGTCGGAACTTTTTCCAAAATCCAACGCACCAGTAAGATGATCGGAACGGTCACCAGCGTGAAACAAAGCCCCGCGCAGGAAACCAGACCGAACGCGCCTTCCGAACCGCTCGACGCCTGTCCGTAAACCTTGAGGAATATCCAGAAATTAATAGTCGTCGTTTCGTTCTCACCGTTTGTAAACAGCAGGATCGGTCCGGACGAATTGATGAGTCCCGTAAAAGAAAAGATGAGCAAAGTGCAGATAGTCGGCCAGACGAGCGGCAAAATGATCTGTACGAGCTCGCGCAGATTTCCGCATCCCTCCAGCTTTGCCGATTCCAGCACGTCGATGGGAACGCGGGACATAGCGCCGCCAAACAACAGCATGTTCCCGCCGAAACCTGACCAGATAACGTATATCACGATCATCAGCGTAGCCGTCGCATCGCGGGCCAGCAATCCTTCGGGCGCAAGATGTCCGCCGCACGCCTCCACGAGAAATTCCAGCGGTCCGTTGGGGTCGACCAAGCTTCTGTAAGCCGCCACCATGACGACGCCCGATATGATAGAAGGCAGATAAAAAATCACGCGGAACACGCGGTAACCCAACAATTTTTTATACAGAAAATACGCGATGATCAGCGAACCGGGAAGCTGAATAAATATTCCCACAAAAAAATAGATCATCGTATTTTTCAGCGCGACGCCGATGGTCTTTCCCGTCGTCGCCGTCAACTCTTCCCAAAAAGACGAAAAATTCATCAACGTGAAATTTCCGTGCGGATCCTGAAACGCAAGGATGATCGACTGCATATTCACATACAGCCAGAAAATCAACCATTGCAGGATAGGAAGAACCAGCATGCAAAAAAGGAAAATCTTTTGCCCCGTATTTTTGTTGATTTTAGGGCTCTGCCCTTCCGGCGATTTACGGAAAGCTTTTTCAGATTTCAATGCGCCGTTTCCGCTTTCGATTGCCTTTTCCAATTTTCTCATCTCCTCCTTTTTTTCGTTTAATACGTTCTTCGGATTTTATCCGAAGAAAAAGAGCGTTCTTTTTATACTTTTTTTGTAAAACGACTCGATTCCGTTCCGAGTTCTATTTCGAAAAAACGCGCCTGATACCGTTCGGTAAACCGCACGGCAAGCTTTCCGTCTTCGAAAGAGAAATTCGTCGGCAATCTTAGCGGAAACGCAAGCTTGCAGGAAATCGGGCGAAGTTCCGAAACGTCTACGGTGAAATCTTTTTTCCTTCCGCCGGTATTCCAAACCGCGAGATACAGCGTTTTATTCGCGATGAACCCCGCCGCGACCTGTCTGTCGCCGAAACGCGAAAAACCTTTCGGAAAATACGGAACGGATTTTTTCTTCTGCGCCGCCGTCCGTTTGAAGTATTCCACACCTTCCCTGATAATGTCCTTTTTACTTTTGCTCAGCAATTCTACGTGCGAAGAAAGATGCAATCTGCCCATCATTGCCGTGACCATGTTCATCGCCACCGTCTCATCGGAAACGTGCGTTTGCACCCAACTTTCCGTCGGTCGGAAATTTTTCACCCAGCTGTCGACGGGATAACTCCATATTCCCGCCTGTTCGGGCAATACCGCGGCAAGAATGTTGCCGACAATCCACGGATATTTTTTATAATCCGTCTGATCGGAGGAGGAAATCAAGGCCCATTCCGAAGAAGATTGATAATCCATTCTCTGTCCGCCGCTTGCGCACCCTTCGATAATCAAAGCCGGGTATCTTTTTCTGAGTCCGTCCACCCAACGGAAAAACGCTTTTGTCGCGAGCTCCAATCCGCGGCCGGGCTTTTCGCCATATCCGTCCGTACCGCAACCGCAATCCTGATTATAATCGAATTTCAGATAATCGACACCATACTCCCGCACGATTCTGTCAACCGTTTGGTCCATGTATTCCACAACCTCGGGACAACGGTAATCCAAGAAACGTCGTCCGCCCACAATCACGGGCATACCGTCGTTGAAAAACCATGCATTCTGCGGATAATGATTTATCATTTCACTGCATAAATATCCTACAATCTCCGGCTCCAGCCACAGCCCCGCCTTCATTCCCAGACCGTGGATATAATCTATCGTTTTTTGAACGCCGTGCGCAAAACGTTTTTTGCTTTCTTTCCATTGCCCGACATAAGGATAGATAATGTTTCCGTCCTCTTCGTTATGCCACCCGCAATCGATCACGTAGATGTCTGCGCCGAGCGACGCGACGACGGGAGCGATCTTGCGCGTACGTTCCTCTTCCGGACTGTCCCATGACAGATGCATATATTCATTGAAAATGACCGGAAGAGACGCGTCCGCAACATAAGTACTTACCCGATTGCGACGATACATCGTCATATTTGCGATCACGTCGCTTAATGACTCACCGCGGCTCAGCGCTACCGACGGCGCTTCATAACTCTCCCCCGGAGCCAGTACGCACGCCCAATCATGATTCCACGCGTCCGCACCCCCCGCATAAAAATAAATCCCTTGCGCACATTCGCCGATTTCCCAGTACCAATGATTTGAGCTTTCAATCTGCGCCATCGAAAATCCCCGCTTATCGCCATACTCTACGATCAGTTGAGGCAATTCTTCTTTCGTGGACCAACTGCCCTTATTAAATCCGTACACGCGACTGAAACTGGCCCATCCGTCGCTGTAAAGTCCGGATTCAAACAAGCTCGCGCGTTGCGGCTGACATTCGCAATGCCAACTGTTATAAAAACGGTAAAAATGAACTCTCTTCAAATCTGCAATGGAATTTCCGTCGATTCCGTAAGCTACAAACGCGCTGACCTGGTTTACACATATTTTTTTATCGGAAATATTACGGATAATATGAGTAACGCGCATTGCGTTGCTTTCTTCATATTTTTGAAAACAGATAACGGAACGAACCGATTCCGATTCCTGAACAATTTGAAGAGTATCGCCTTCGATCGAATGAGAAACATATTTCAAAGCTTCGCCCTCCGCGGTGGGAATACGCTTCCCGTCGCGGCTGAGCTTGTTCTGCCCCGCCAAAACGCATTCCGCAATCGGGCTTTCCCCGCACGAATACACGGCGCGCGCGCGTTTTCCTTTTTCCAGTATGAACTTCATGTTCCCGAATTCCAACATCTCTCCTGCCTCCGTTCAAAGTCCGCAATCTTCGTTTTGTCGAATAAAAAAATAAATTCCGCCGGATCATTTCCCGCAGATTTTTACAAAATCCGCTTCTGAATCAACTCTGAAATAATCCATCTTTTCCCTAATTTTGTCTTTAGCATATCACACGGATTTACCTTCGTCAAGACAATTATTGTGAATTATAAGCATATATTTGATATTATATCAATAAAATCAAAATAAAATGTTGACAAAACACAAAAGTTGTTGATATAATTCATATTGAAAGGAAATAATTATGGGAGCACATTCATTTTTTGACAAAAAAAACTGGAACGCATGGTTTCACGTCACATATTTTTCAACAAACACATGGAAAAATTATAAATTCGACTGGACGCACAGCCACGACCGACTCGAAATCCTATACGTTTATTATGGTGAATTGACGCTTTATTATTACAACGGCGAAACATGGCGCGAAATGATATTATATTCCAACGATTATGCCGTTATAGACACGAATATCCAACACATGCTGAAAACGGGCGACTGTATCACACAGGTTTACAGTCTGGAAATAGAGCTTTTACCGGAAACGGTATCCTCTATGCAATATACTTTGGGACATCTCGTCGCAAACGATAAAAATACGAGCGCTTTTTTCATGCAAAATAAACGCATAATACGCCTTTCCGACGCGGGACACGTTACCCCCTTATTGCTTGAAATCACTAAATACCTGAAACTGCAAAAAAAAAAAAAAAAAGCT
>CALVXL010000029.1 GCA_944369635.1 uncultured Clostridia bacterium | reverse complement strand
CGGTGTGGCGCTGCAAGATATGCGGTTACGAATATGTAGGGGAAACGTTGCCCGCGGACTTTATCTGCCCGCTTTGCAAGCACCCCGCCAGCGACTTTGAAAAGGTGATCTTGTAAGAAATTTTCAGAAAAAATCATAAAAAAATCATACGGGGCTGACGAAAGTCGGCCCCGTATATTTTAAGCGAGAAAAGATAAAATATCGAAAAATATTCCTGCAATCATCGCGGCGATCGGCAGAAAGGAAAGGGAAATAAAAAATATTTTCGCGCGTTTATGCGTAAGCTTTGCGCATACGAAAAGCACGATGCCGACCGCGGGAACCGCTAAATGCAGATACGTGCCGAATCTGCTTACCATAAAACAATTGATCACATAAGCGGCAAGAGAAAGAATGAAAAGCAGATTGTAAAGAACGTTCGCCGCGGTGCGAACGGCTTTTTTCCGTTTTTCGGCGTTGCAGAGCGGCAACGTGAGCCACAAGGACAAATGTTGCTCTTCGTTTTGCAGGCTGTCCATGCACACTCGTCCGCAAAACAGCTCACACTTTTTGCCTTTTTCGTCGGTGTAGGCGATGTGGATATACCAGCCGTAAACTTCAAATTCCGGCTTTGTTTCGATAAAACGGTAATTGTTCACGCGGCATTCGCGCATCGTCATGTTCAGATTTTGCAGCTGCGTGCGGCAGTAGTTTTCGGCTACGGCTTTCGCGATCTGCGACTGCGTTTTTCCACAATAATCGATACCCGTTAGTTTTTTTGCGTCTTCGCTTAAGGCGTTTGCGCCCGAAGTGCAGAAGAGCCATTCGGCGGAATCCACTTCGTCGTTCATCGTCCGTTGCATGTAGGAGCCGTCGTCGTAGCGGCGGAAACCTTCCGCCGTGCAGTTGATACGCAAATATCCCGCATGAAATGCCGCTTCGCGAAGTTCAATCAGTACATCTTCTTCCTTTAAGTTTTTCAGCTGCGCGGCAAGGTGCGGATTCTTGCTCTCTTCCTGCGGTAATTTTTGCGCAATCGTTTCTTTTAGTTTTTCGTAAATCTCCGTCTTTGTGAATTTCAGCTCAGGCATATCAGTCATATTTCTCCTCCGAATATCGTATTTGTTTTTATTATAATCACGAAAAACGTGATTGTCAAGCAAAAATCACGAAATTCGTGTATTTTTTTAATATGAAGGTTTTTGGTGAAAGATTAAAAGAATTGCGCAATGCTAAGGGAATCACGCAAAAAGAGTTGGCGGAGCTTTTAAATGTCAGCGGAAACACGGTACATAGCTGGGAAAAGGACAAGCAGGAACCCTCGATGAGTTCGTTGCTGTTTTTAAGCGAGTATTTCGAGGTGTCGCTCGACTATCTTTTCGGAAAGAGCGATTACTGAATTTCTCTGCAGAGCGGAGAAAAAGTGTTTTTTGAGCGTTCCGCGCGCGGGTTGTTGCCTTTTGAAAGCGCGGAAAGGATTTAATGTTAAGGCGTAAAGGCAAAAAATAAAGAAAGGCGGCGGCGCAGAATTGCGCCGCCGCTTGATATTATTTTCGATAAAGGGCGTTATTTTTTCAGATAGACCATCAACACCGCGATGTCCGCGGGATTCACCCCGGAAATGCGCGCCGCCTGTCCTAAGTTCTGCGGGCGTATCTTGTTTAATTTCTGCCGCGCTTCGATTCTGAGGCCGCTGATGGACATATAGTCGATGTCGGCAGGCAGAGCTTTGTCTTCCAGCTTTTTCGCCCGCGCGATCTGTTCCAGTCCGCGCTCTAAGTATCCCGCGTATTTCGCGTCGGTTTCTGCCGTTTCCAGAATATCCGCCGATATGCCGCGGAACGCGCCGAACGCGTCGCGGATCTCCTTTATAGGAATATTGCGGCGGATCATGTCGGCATAGCTTATTGCGCCTTTCAGTTCGCCGCCGCCGTGCGCCGCGATGAAAGCGTTCGCTTCTTTCGGCGTCTTGCGTTGGTTTAATTCTTTCTGCGCTTTTTCGTATTCTTTCAGGCGTTTGAGATGTTTTTCCCAGCGCTTGTCGTCCACAAGTCCGCTCTCTCTGCCGATGGCGCTTAAACGGAAATCGGCGTTATCCTGCCGCAAAATGATGCGGTGTTCCGCGCGGGAAGTCATCATTCGGTAAGGTTCGTTCGTGCCTTTCGTAACGAGATCGTCGATTAAAACGCCGATATATGCCTGATCGCGCCGCAAAACGACGGGATCTTTGCCGCGGAGCGCGAGCGAGGCGTTCAAACCGGCGATCAGTCCCTGCGCCGCCGCCTCTTCGTAGCCGCTCGTGCCGTTGATCTGCCCCGCGGTGTAAAGATTTTTCACCTTTTTGAATTCCAGCGTGGGGAAGAGGTCGAGCGAGTCGATGGCGTCGTACTCGATGGCGTAGGCATAGCGCATGATCTTGCAGTGTTCCAGCCCCTTGATCGTGTGGTACATTTCCTGCTGTACCTCGTGCGGCAGGGAAGTGGACATGCCCTGCACGTAAACTTCGTGCGTGTCCGCGCCCTCGGGTTCCAGAAAGAGCTGGTGGCGGTCCTTATCCGCAAACCGAACCACTTTGTCCTCGATGGAGGGGCAGTACCGCGGACCTATGCCCTTGATCATGCCCGCATACAGCGGAGAACGGTGCAGGTTGGCGCGTATGATTTCGTGCGTTCTTTCGTTGGTGTAAGTGAGATAGCACGGCATCTGCTTTTTTTTCACGTGCCGCGTCATATAGGAAAAGGGATAGATGTCCGTTTCGCCATTCTGAATTTCCAGCACGGAAAAATCGATGCTTCTGCCGTCTATGCGGGCGGGCGTTCCCGTTTTGAAACGCCGCACGGTAAAGCCGAGGTCGATGAGCGATTTTGTCAGTTCGTTTGCGGGGGCAAAGCCCGAAGGTCCGCTTTCTCTTTTCCATTCGCCGGCAATAACGCTGCCGCTCAGATAAACGCCCGTCGCCAAGATTACCGCTTTCGCTTCCAGAACGGAATCGTATGCCGTTCTTACGCCCTTCACTGCGCCGTTTTCCACTAAGATTTCCGACGCTTCGCCCTGAATGATAGAAAGGTTCGGCGTGTTTTCCAGCGTCTGTTTCATCAATCGGTGATAAAGGTTTTTATCTTCCTGTCCGCGCAGCGACTGTACCGCCGCGCCTTTGCCGCGGTTGAGCATTCTCAGCTGCAACATCGCCTTATCGGCGTTGACGCCCATTTCGCCGCCCAGCGCGTCGATCTCCCGCACGAGGTGGCCTTTCGCCGTGCCGCCGATCGAAGGGTTGCACGCCATAAAGGCGATACTGTCGAGATTGAGCGTCAGCATCGCCGTCTTTTGTCCCGTCCGCGCCAGTGCGAGCGCGGCTTCGCAACCCGCGTGCCCCGCGCCTACGACTACGGCGTCAAATTTTCCTTCAATAAAGCATGTCATTTTTTCAGAATCATATTTTTCAGGTCGTTGACTTCGACTTCGATCTTGTGATTGTTCTTGATGAGTTCTTCCACTTTGTCGCGCGCGTGGATGACGGTGGTGTAATCCCTTCCGCCCATGATCTGGCCTATGGTCATCAAGGG
>CALVXL010000028.1 GCA_944369635.1 uncultured Clostridia bacterium | reverse complement strand
AGCACGTCGCGGATATTGCCTATGCCCGTGAGATACATGATCATTCTTTCAAAACCGAGCCCGAATCCCGCGTGCGTCACGCCGCCGTATTTTCTCAGATCGAGATAGAACTTATAATCTTCCTTGTTGAGCCCGAGCTCGTCCATTCTCGCTTCCAGAAGTTCCAGCCGCTCTTCCCTTTGGCTGCCGCCGATGAGCTCGCCGATTCCCGGAACCAGCATATCGACCGCCGCCACCGTCTTTTTATCGTCGTTGAGGCGCATGTAGAACGCCTTGATCTCCTTGGGATAGTCTGTAAGGAAAACGGGTTTTTTAAATACTTCTTCCGTTAAATAACGTTCATGCTCGCTTTGCAGGTCGCACCCCCAGTACACGGGGAATTCAAAGCGGTTTTTGACCTTTTCCAAAATAGCTATCGCTTCGGTGTAAGTCAGCCGCTGAAACTCGTTGTTCACCACGTTGTCGAGCCGCGCGAGCAATCCGTTATCGACGAATTTATTCAAAAATTCCAGCTCGTCGGGACAGGTTTTGCGCACGTGATTGATGATGTGCTTGACCATCGACTCGGCAACTTCCATATCCCCTTCGAGGTCGCAGAACGCCATTTCCGGTTCGATCATCCAAAATTCCGCCGCGTGGCGCACCGTGTTGGAGCGTTCCGCGCGGAACGTAGGACCGAAGGTATACACGTCGGAAAACGCCATGGCGTACGTTTCGGCGTCGAGCTGACCGGAAACCGTTAAGCTGGACTGCTTTTCGAAAAAGTCCTTCTTATAATCGACGGCGCCCTTATCGGTCTTGGGCACGTTGGCAAGATCGAGCGTAGTTACCTGAAACATAGCGCCCGCGCCCTCGCAGTCGCTGCCGGTAATGATGGGCGTATGCACGTAGACGAAACCGCGGCCGTGGAAAAAGGAATGGATTGCAAACGCCGCTTCGCTGCGCACTCTGAATACCGCGCCGAAGGTGTTGGTGCGCGGTCGCAAATGCGCGATCTCCCTTAAAAATTCCATGGAGTGCCGTTTTTTCTGCAAAGGATAATCGGGCGTGGAAGTGCCGAGCACGTCTATTTTATCCGCATTGATTTCAAACGGCTGTTTATTCTGCGGCGTTAAAATCAGTCTGCCCGTCACGAGCAGACACGCGCCGACGTTCTGTTTTGCGACCTCGTCGTAATTTGCGAGTTTGCTTCTGTCGAACACGATCTGACAGCTTTTGAAAAACGTACCGTCATTGAGCTCGATAAATCCGAAAGCCTTGCTGTCGCGGATCGTGCGCGCCCAGCCGCCCACCGTGACTTCCTTTTCCGCAAACGATTCGGGACGGGCGAAAATTTCCTTAAGTCTCGTCTTTTTCATATACTCTACCTGTTTAAAAATATTATACTTAATTTATTATACATTTTTTTCGATTTTTTTTCAAGAAAATAAACAAAAAAAGCGCTTGAAACAAGCACTTTTTTCTTAATTTATTCCTTTTCGATGTCTTTGACGTACGTCTGCCGCTTTTTGATGATCTCGTTTTCGGCAAATTTCCAGTTCTGCTGAATGCTGAAATTGGTTTCCAGCATGGGGTTGGACTCTATTTTCGTGATGCCGTCCTCCACGATGTTGCACATCAGCCTGACCATTAAAATGGAATTCACGCCGGAAAGCTTGTACTCTTTCTTGATACCGATGAGCGCCATTTCAAGCTCCGTCGGATGTTTTATCGACTTGAGCACGCCGATCCACCCGAAGGGAAAGAGCCTGCCCTTGCTCTTTTTGAGCGCTTCGCAGATCGAAGGCAATACGACGGCAAATCCGACGCATTCCCCCTTTTCGTCGATCAGACAGCTGAAATAACGGGTGTTGATACTGGTGGCAAACTGCTTCAGAACGTTTTTCTGCGCCTTTTTGCCGATGGGCGTGAAACCGTCAAGTTCCGAATACGCTTCGTTATATGTATCGAAAAACGCCTGCCCGTATTTTTTGACGATTTTTCTGATGGGCATGATTTCCGCCACGTCCACTACGTTCAAACGTTTTTTCATCTTTGCGGCAATGCGGATAATCCTTTCGTACGGCCGTTCGGGAATGGTGAATCCCCTTTCGATCCATTTGGATTCGTCCGCATAACCGAGTTTTTTCATGTTTTCGCAAAAATACGGGTAATAATAATTGGTCGCAAAGGTACTGCGCTCGGAAAAGCCGTACGTCTGCATACCTTCCCTGTCCGTATCGTTGAATCCCCACGGCCCGTGAATGCGTTCCAACCCGCGTTCCCTGCCGACTTTTTCCACGGCTTTCAAAAGCGCGTCAAAAACTTCCAGATCGTCTATCGCGTCAAACCGCGAAAAGCGGATATCTTTTTTGTTCCACAGGCGGTTGTACTGATTGTGCACGATGGCGGCGATCCTGCCTACAACTTCACCGTTCCGATACGCCAGAAAACAACGCATATCGCAATTTTCCAGACTGAAATTCTTTTTCGGGTTGAAAATATTTTTTTCCTCGCTGTAAAGAGGCGGAACGTAATACGGGCAGTCTTTATATAATTTTAGCGGATAGTTCGTGAAAATCCTCTGCTGTTTTTTTGTTTTGACTTCTACAATATCTACCATACAATAAACCTTAAACCGCCAGGGAAAGCCGCTTGCAAGCAAAAAACTGACCGAGGCAATAAATCTCCGATGATTAAATGTACGTGTCTATTATATCGGTTTTGACGCTAAAACACAAACGATTTGACGAAAAAATTTTTTACGCGGAAAAATTTTCGCGTTTTTTCAGTCGTTTTCTTTCTTTTTGTCGTTTTTTACAATGGCTTTCGCGGGGCGTTCGTCTTTCAAAGACATGATATAGTTATTGTAATCCTCGTCGGAAAGTTTTGCTATTCTGCTTTTCTTTTTTTTCTGCATTACGCACCTCCTGAAAAGATTCTTTATTCTTAATTTTACCCATCGCCCTTTTTTTATACGCGAAAACCGCGCCCGCATAGCAAAAATAAATTGCGCCGAGCACGCCCGCCGCAGGATACACCGCGCCGACGATCAGCTTTACGCCGATACGCGAGAACAAAAAAACGCCGAGCGCCAGCGTAAGCGAAAACATGCGCGACTTTTTCACAACCGCCGCGTTGAGCGGATAATAAGAACAAATAACCGTTGTCAGCGCGCCCGCATAGAGCACCGCGCCGAACGCCGCGGACATGAAAGGCGACGCGGCAAAGAGCGCGGCGAGCGGCAGATCGGCTTCGGCGGCGTTTACGCCTTCGTAATTGACCGCGCCGTATATGAGCACGATGAGCACGGCGGAAACGACGGCCGTTACCGCGGAAACGATCAGATTGTTCACGCGGTTATTCTTCCCCGCGCGGACGATGACCGCCGCGGAAAGGAACATGTTGAACCCGACGTAAAACGAAACGGACAAAACGTTGCTTTTTGCGGGATAATTCGCCGCGCCGAAATCGAAATTGCCGTTTACAAACAGAAAGACGACGGTAAAGAGCAACATCAGCGGTACGAGGATAAAATTGAGCTTTTTGACGCCATCGATTCCTTTTTTGGAAATTACCGCCGCAAATAAAAGCGTCAGCAAAGAGGCGATCGGAATGCGTTTATCGATATGAAAAAGCGCGTTCATCATGGAATCGGTGATAGCGAGCGAGGAAGCCACCACGGCAAAAAGGCAGATCGCCACGGCGACGTTCACCGTCTTATGCGCTTTTTTAAAAAGCGCGCGGCTGCTTTCTTCCAGCGTGCCGTAACTGCCGCCGAGCGAAAGCAAAAGGTATGTCGTCAAAAAGAACAGCACGCCTGCGAATAACGCATAAAAACCGATATTCCCGCCGAAAAACGAAACGATTTCCCTGCCCGACACGAACCCCGAACCGATCATCGTGCCGAGCAGCAAAAAAGACGTTTCGGCAACATACAAAAAATTTTTCACATAAAAAATCTATGCGACCGCCTTACAAGGTATGCCGCAAAACGACAATTAACGACAGGCCCGCTTTTCCCGTCCGAAGCGACTGTCCGTAAAAAAACGGATCCCGCGCCGACGGGATCCGTTTTTTTCGTCAGATCAATTCTTTCAGATAATCGGTCAGAACCTGCGCCGCCTTGACGTTGTCGGCTTTCCGCGGATGCGATGCTTCCGATGTAGGCAACTGCAACACGGAGACGTCCTTATCTTCGTACATATCCGCAACTTCTCTCATCGCGGAGATATTTCCCGTGATCATCATGCCGCCGAGCAACACGATTTTCGTGTCGTCCCCGTAAAGGGTAAACAATTCGTCTGTAAACTTTTTCAGTTCCGACTTATAAAGCTCCGCGTTCCATTGATACCAGTAATCGTTGGTTCCGATATTGATCAACACGATATCGGGCACATAGGCGGTAAAATCCCATTCGGGATTCTGTAGCGGCGTATGCAGAAAATCATATTCGGAAAGATAGGTGCTTTTCCAGTTGTTTTTCAATACGTACGGGCTGCCCCACGCCGAATATACGCCGATCCCCGTGCGGGCCATAAAGTTGATTTCCGCATTCAGATCCTGCGCCGAAAGCCAAGCGTAAGTCACGCAGCCGTTCTGAATGTTGTCCGTCGAATCGGCAGGCTCCTCATCCGTCGTACGCATATTCTTATGCCCCGCCGTGATGGAATCGCCGTACACTTCGATTTTCAGCGCCTTGTCCGCGGGGCGGTTCAAAAAGTATCCGTCCGTCTTCAGCGAAGTAAACGCCAACGAAGTCGTATATGCTTCGGTAATCTTATACACGCGGATTTTGTGCTGTCCTTCGGGCAGATCTTCAACCAGAACGTATTCATTCTCGGTTTTGTCCTTCGCCAAATCGATGATGCGCTCTTCGGGAGAAGTTTCGTCGTCGATCAGCACGCATATCCGCGGCGTCTTACTGACGCCCCCCGCTACGATTCCCGCGCGGAATTCCGTCCCGTAGAAGTCCATTTCGAAACCGCTCGCGGTATTATAGCAGTTGACCGCGTTTTCGTATACGAACGTCCTGCCGAGCCATTTCACAAGCGGCTCCTCGCCGTCCAGCGTCTCGTATTCGGAAGGGTTGACAAAAACACTGCACTTCGCGGAAATCTGTTTGCTTGCGTCCGCCGTCGAAACGGCAATCGCCGTGATTTCCGCTTTGCCCAAAGCGAGACCGCGCACCTTCCCGTCTGCCGAAACCGACGCAATTTCCGGCGAAGACGAGGTATAAGTTACATTTCCCGCGTCCTCACACCGAACTTCAAGCTGTATTTCCTTTCCTACGCCTACGGCGTATTTATCCTGCGCAAATACAACGGAGCCCTGTTCCTGTCCGGACGGCGGAATCACGTTATTCGTACCCTTTTCGCCGCAACCGCTCAGCAAAAGCGCCGCGCATAACAGTAAAATCAAGATTTTTTTCATTCCCTCATCTCCTTACTTCACCGAAATACAAAATATTTTGTACCTTCGTTTTTTTTAAATTTTAGCAGATCGTTCTGCCGAAATCCATATCCTGCATTGTCCGTTACTTGCATTATACTGAACTATATTGCTATTGCCAAGGGTTTTCAATAATTTCAATAAAATACTGAAATTTTATAATATAATATTATAAATTCCGCATTTCGGCTCCGTACGCCAAAACGCTTTTTTATAACATTTAAGAAAAGATTCGAAGCAATCCGAACCTTGTAAAAAAGGAGGGCGCGCCTGTTTGACAGGCGTGCCCTCCTTTATTCTTCGGCAGCGCATTACGCTTTCCGCGTTTTTTTCTTGTTTTCTTCGCTCAGATTTTTATAGATTTTATCCGAAGAAAAATCGCGCTTTTTTTCGTATTCCCCGCCCAGCGTTTCGATGGCGA
>CALVXL010000027.1 GCA_944369635.1 uncultured Clostridia bacterium | reverse complement strand
AAGGCCATTGCTCTATCCAACTGAGCTACAGGTGCATGTGTTTGGAGCGGGTGATGGGAATCGGACCCACGCTGCCAGCTTGGAAGGCTGGAATTCTACCATTGAATTACACCCGCAAATCCAATCTTTTCCGTAACGCTAAAAAATTATATCAAACCCCGAAATAAAAGTCAACTGTTTACAATCTTTTTTAAAAAAGTTTTTCGCTTAATTTTATAAACCTGACGTAAACGTTGCCCTTATCGAATACGAGGTAAGCATAGGATTTTTCTCCGCCGCGCCCCGACATATGTCCGGGGTTCACGAGTTTAACGCCTTCGCTTTCGTCTTCGGCGGCGATGTGCGTATGCCCGCAAAGCGCAAGGTCTATCCCCTTTTCGCTACAATAGTAAAACAACCTTTCCAACCCGTTTTTCACGCCGAATCTGTGTCCGTGCGTAAAAAGCACCTTCACGCCTTCGATCACCGCCGTTTTTTCGGTATCGTTCGAAAAATCGCAGTTCCCCGAAACGGAAATCACTTTTTCGGGATACTGTTCGCGAATAAAATCGATATCGCGGGCATAATCGCCCAAATGCGCCACGTAATCGCTCTCCCCGATCACTTCTTTCAGTTTTGCGATCGCGCGCTTATTGCCGTGCGTATCGCTTAAAACCAACATCGTTTTCATCTTAATTTTTCAAGAAGGTTCCTGATCGCCCGACCGCGGTGGCTGACGGAAATTTTTTCTTCGTCCGTGCATTCGCCGAACCCTTTCTGCAGATCGTAACTGAAAAAAACGGGGTCGTAACCGAACCCGCCTTTGCCGCGGCGGTTTTGCAATATTTCCCCGCGGCTCTCTCCCTCCGCGGAAATGATTTTGCCGTCGGGCGCAATGCACACGAGCTAGCACACAAACCGCGCGCGGCGGTTTTCCTTTCCGCCGAGCGCGAAAAGCAGTTTATCGATATTTTCATCGTCCGTTGCGTTTTCCCCCGCATACCGCGCGGTATACACCCCGGGCGCGCCGCCGAGCGCTTCCACTTCCAGCCCACTGTCGTCCGCAAGCACGTAATCGGCGGGAAAATCTTTTTTCACGCGTTCCGCCTTGATGAGCGCGTTGTCATAAAACGTCGCGCCCGTCTCCTCGATTTCGTAACTGAGCCCGAGATCTTTAAAACAAACGACGTTCATTTCGGGCAGCATCTCTTCGAATTCGCGTTTCTTTCCCTTGTTGGAAGTCGCGACGATCAGTCTTTCCATTTCAATTCCCCGTAAGTTTTCGCAAGCGTTTTAAATTGCTCCGCGTCCAGCGTTTCTCCGCGCGCTTTTTCCCCGATACCGCAGGATAAAAGCAGCCTTTCCGCCTCCGAACGCGTCATCGAAAAGGAGTTCATCAGATTATTTGCCAGCGTCTTTCTGCGGCTTGCGAACGCCGCGCGAACCACATCGCGGTAAATTTTGGCGTTTACCCCCTCTGCGCGGCTTCGGTCGATGTCGATCCTGACGACCGCGGAGTCCACTTTCGGCACAGGAAAGAACATTTTTTTCGGCACGCGCCGCACGATCTTCGCACTGCCGACGAGGTTGACCGCCGCGGTGATGGCGCCGTATTCCGCCGTTCCTGCGCTGGCGCAAAGCCGCTCGGCAACCTCCTCCTGCACCATGACGGAAAGGCTCGTCACATTCTTTGCCTCCTCTACAAAGCGCATGAGGACGGGGGTAGTGATATAATACGGCAGATTCGCCACGACCTTATACTGCCCGCCCAGCTCTTTTTCCAGATCCGCGGTCTTTTTTTTCATAATGTCGCAGAAACATATTTCCGCGTTGGGACAATCCGCCAGCGTTTCGTCGAGCACGGGGGCGAGATTTTTATCGATCTCGTACCCCACGACGCGCTTTGCCGCCTGCGCGAGTTCATATGTGAGCGTGCCCGCGCCGCAACCGATTTCCAAAACGGTATCTTCTTTGCCGATGCCCGCGTCCGCCACGATACCGGAAAGCAGGTTTCCATCCGTGATGAAGTTCTGCCCGAACGCCTTTTTAAAGGAAAACCCGTTGCGCGCTAAAATTTCTTTAACGTTTTTCATTTTTGATGTATAATCTCCTCACCGCCGCACAAACTGTTAATGTAAAGAGAAATCTTTACGAAAAAAACTTTCTACCAAAGAAAACGAAAAGCTGAAATTTGTTTCGGCTTTTCGTTTTTTAAATCCTTTTTGCGCGGTTTTTTTTGATTTCAGTTATCCGCAATGTATTCACGCACGCGCAGGGGCAGATTGTGCGCCGCCGCGATGCGGCGGCATTCCTCCACCGCCTTTTCGCCGATGATATCCACCACCGAAAGATTGGTGTTTATCCCCCTGTCGCGGCACTTTTCCGCAAAAGACAGAAGTTCTTCGAACGCCTTTTCTCCGAAACGGGAACGGCAGATCTTCTGATATTCCGCCGCGGAACAAGCGTTCAAACTGACGTTGATATAATCGATACAACCGGCAAGATCCTGCGTGATGTCCCTGCCGTTGATGAGATTGCCCTGTCCGTTGGTATTGATGCGCGTGACATAGCCGCGCTTTTTCAGTTCCCGCGCGATTTCGACAAGAACGTCCGCGCGCTCGGTGGGTTCGCCGAACCCGCAGAACACGACCTGATTATATTTCTTATCGTAATCGATGGCTTGCAATACGTCTTGCGCGGAGGGCTCTTTTTTGAGCCACAGTTTGTTGCCGAAGTACGCTTCGTGCCCGTTGCGCACGCAGAACGTGCAGCTGTTCGAGCATTTGTTCGTAAGATTTATATAAAGATTATTATCGATTTCGTATACATACGTATCCACGTTTTTATACCATCCTGTAAAATATGCGCTTTGCGTTTTCCCGAACGGCGGCGGCGATCTGCGCCGCATCCACGCCGCGG
>CALVXL010000026.1 GCA_944369635.1 uncultured Clostridia bacterium | reverse complement strand
AAAAGCTCTTCGTCAGACATGTTTTTCTTCGATTCGGCAACGCGCTCGCCCTCGGTAAATTCGAACGCAAGCGTAATGAGATCGGGAAAACGGCTTTTCAAAGTTTTCACCTGCATATCGGAAAGCGGCTCGTCGAGATGCAGCGTGAGCTCCGTATAATATTGCGCGTTTTTGCTTAACACGTCCAGCGCGTTTTCGTACCCGAACGCCGTGAGCCGCATCAATTTTTTTCCGCTTTGCAAGGGGATCTGACGGAAGTTCTCCGTTTTTCCGCCGTTGATTTCGAAAACGTTCACGCTCTTTTCCCAACCCGCTTCGTCAAAAGCATACTGCAGGATCGCCCCCGAATAATACGCGTTTTTCGAACGGGAAGCCACCTGCCGCTTGTGAAGATGTCCTAAAGCGATATAGTTGCAGTCGGGCAACAGCTCTTTGGGCACGGCGCGCGCGCCGCCGAGATCGATGGGCCGTTCGCTGTCCGACACCTGTCCCCCCGCAACGAAGAAATGCCCCGTCAGCACGGCGGGAAGGTTTTCCGCGTTTTCTTTTAATCCCGCATTGAGCCAGCGGGACATTTTATCTTCAAACGTTTCGTCTTTTATAACCTCTTCTTTGAAGCGCGCTTCCGTAGGATAAGGACAGACCGCGATAAAAACTTGTTCCCCCTTTTCGTTTTCCGCAACGAGGTATCCTTTTCCCGTACGCACCGCCCTGACTTTATGCGACGGCTCTCCCGCGGCGCATTCCGCATTGACATCCCCGAACAAGAACACGTTGTGCGTCTTTGCCATGGGCGCGGGCGCGGTGAGGCGGGACGCGTCGTCATGATTGCCGCTCACGACCACCAAGAGTCTGTCCTCGGCAAGCTCCGACGCGGCGGAAAAAAACAGTTCCTCCGCCTCCGCCGACGGCATATACGTATCGTAAATATCCCCCGCGACGAGAATAACGTTCACCTTTTCTTCCGCGGCGATTTTAGCGATCTCTTTGAGCACTTCCCTTTGTTCCGCAAGGCGTTCCCGCCCGTCGGTACGTTTGCCGAGGTGCCAATCCGATGTATGCAGAAATTTCATTTTATACCGCCTTTCAAAAATCCGCTCGGCGTTTTTTCACGCCACAATATCTTGCGGTCGGAAAAATTCCGCTTCAAAAATCTTGATTTTCTTTGATTTATATTATATTATTATTAAGCGATAAAATCAAGGATTTTCCACATATGAGTTTTTGTTATTATTCCAAGGAATTAGCAGCCGTGAATTTCACGAACGTCGAAAACGCCTTTCTTTACGAATATCTGCCCGAAGCGACGGGAAACGCCGTAAAAGTTTATCTTTACGGCCTGTTCTTATGTCAGAACGCCGATTTCGACATCGACCTCACATCATTTGCAAAGGAACTTAAACTGACCGCAGACGAGGTCACGGACGCCTTTACCTATTGGGAAGAGTTCGGACTCGTCACCATCGTTTCGCGCGAACCTTTCAGCGTAAAATACCTTCCCATCGGCAACACGGGCACGAAGGTGCGCAAAATCAAGCCGGAAAAATACGCCGCGTTTACCGAAAGCGCGCAGGCGCTTTTGCCCGGCAGGATGATCCAGCCGACGGAATTCAACGAATATTTTTCGATTATGGAGATATACGGGATCAAGCCCGAAGCGTTTTTAATGATTATCAAATACTGCGCGGACTTGAAGGGCGACGACATCGGATATAAATATATTTCCGCCGTGGCGAAGGACTTCGGCGCGCGGAAAATCCTCACCCCCGAGCAGGTGGAAAAGGAACTTTCCGCTTACCTCCTGCGCACGGCGGAACTCGAAAAACTGTTAAAAACCCTTTCGCTACGGCGCAAGCCCGAAATCGACGATTTGAATTACTTCAACAAGTGGACGAAAGAACTCGGATACGAACCCGAAACGGTGCTTTTTGCGGCAAAGAGTTTGAAAAAGGGCAGCATGAAAAAGCTGGACGAATTCCTTTGCGAACTTTACGCGCGCAAGGTTTTTTCCAAAAAAGAAATCGAAAGCTATGCGGAAACAAAGAAAAAACTCTACGACCTTGCGGTAAAGATCAACAAAGCGCTGGGCGTATATTATGAAACGCTGGACGCCGTGGTGGACAATTACACCGCGCCGTGGACGGCGTACGGCTTTGACGAAGAAAGCCTTTTGTTCATTGCGAATTACTGTTTTAAAAAACGCAAGAACACGCTGGAAAATATGGATGAAATCGTCAGATATTTCCACAAAAACGGCGTGATCGGATACGACGCGGTTGCGGAGTATTTCGTATCCCTTTCCGAGGACGAAAAATTCCTTTCCTTCGTGCTGGCGGAAGCAGGCGTTTCGAGAAAACCCACCGCGTGGGACCGAGAAAATTTAAAGCAGTGGCGCGCGTGGAATTTCAGCGAGGAAATGATCGTGGAGGCGGCTCGCCTTGCTGCGGGAAAAAACGGCCCCGTCCCCTATATGAACGCCGTGCTGGGAAGCTGGAAGCAAAAGGGAATTTATACGAAAGAGCAAATCGAAAACGCGCCTCTAAAAAATGCGGGCGGCACGCACTTTAAAAACGAGCGTGCATATACGAAAGAACAGCTGGACAAGCTGATCGACGACATCGACGAAATAGAGATTTGATATGGCGAATTTTTATCAGAAATTGAACGAATATTACCGCGATCTGCGTTTTAAGGCGCAATCGGAAGCGGCGGAAAATCTCGCGCGGGCGAGGAAAAACGAGCGCTTCAAAGAAATAGACAACCGCCTTTCCGACATCGAACGGGAACAGGCTTTTGCCGAGATTGCGAACGACAACAAAAAGGCGGAAGAGCTGGAAAAAGAAAAACAAAATCTGAACGCCGAAGCGGATAAAATCTTAAAGAGCATGCACCTGACGCGCAGAGCGCTTTCCCCCGTATATGCCTGCGAAAAATGCGGCGATACGGGTTTTATGGGCAGCAAGCCTTGTTCGTGTTATAAAACCGCGCTGAAAAAAATAGCCGTCGGCACGGTGGGTGTGAATTTAACCGATACGCCCGCCGTCAAAGAAAGCGAATTAACGGGCGAAAACAAGGTAAAAGCCTATCGGCTGATGCAGAAATTTGCGGACAAATTCCCCGACGCGAAAAGGAAAAATTTCATATTTCTCGGTACGACGGGGACGGGAAAGACCATGCTTGCCAAGGACGTGGCGGCAAAGATAGCGAAACGCGGCTACAACGTTTTGTTTTTATCTTCCTTCGAACTGAACAACATCTTTTTGGAATACCATTCCCTCTTCGACGCCGACCGTAACTTTTTGATGAGCGCGCTGATCGAGGCCGATCTTCTCGTCATCGACGATCTGGGCGCGGAGCAGGTGTACCGCAACGTAACAAGCCACTATCTTCTGAGCCTTTTGAGCGAACGGGAACTGAAAAATCTTTCGACGTTCGTGACGAGCAATCTCTCTTCCGAAGAAATTTTAGCCCGCTACGACGAACGGATCTTCAGCAGGCTTTTCGACAAACGCCTGAGCGCGGTCATTACCTTTTCGGGCAAAGACATGCGCCTGGAAACTTAAAAACGCCATTCACAAAAAAAATAAGCGCCGCCGCGGCGAAAATTCGCCGCGGCGGCGCTTACTATTTTTACACACGTCCCCGCTGTTTTATTCAAAATCGTTGAGTAAAATATTAATATTCTGCATTTCTTCGTCCAGCTTGTCGGTGATCTCCGCGCAACTTTTCAGCCGTTCCTGCAATCCGTAGGACATCTGCCTGTCCTTTTTATAACGGAGTTTATGTTCTAAGCTTGCCCAGAAATCCATCGCGATGGTACGGATCTGTATTTCGATGGGCACGTTTTCCGTGCGGTTGGTGAAATACACGGGCACGGTTACCACCATATGATAGCTTCTATATCCGTTTTCCTTTGGATTTTTAATGTAATCCTTTTCCTCCAAAACGGATACGTCGAGCTGGCGTTTCAGCACTTCCGCAATGGTATAAACGTCGTTTTTGTAATTGCAGATCACGCGCATTCCCGCAACGTCTTTTAAATTGCGGCGGATATTGTCGATCGTAATTTCCAGATTTTTACGCCGAAGTTTTTTTGCAATACTCATCGGCTTTTTCAAGCGGCTTTCCACGCTGTGAATGGGATTATACCCGTGCGCCAACGAATATTCCCTTTGCAGAACTTCCAGCCGCGTTTTCATAATGCCGATAGCCGAATCTTAAACGAAATTCATATGCATGAATTCCTTCAAGCTTTTCAACTGATTTTCGTCCGCTAAAAGCGCTTCTAAATCCTTTTGACCTTCTTCCGTCTTCATTTCATTCTCTGCTGTTTGACTTTTTTATCCACAACGTGCCGTTTGGCAAGTTCCGTAATGATTTCTTTGGGCGCAATGTTCATCTGCACCATCAACACGAGTACGTGATAGGTCAGATCGGATATTTCGAACACCGTTTCCGCTTTGTCGCCGCCCTTGCCCGCAACGATGACTTCCGTACACTCTTCCCCCACTTTTTTGAGGATCTTATCGATTCCCTGCTCAAAAAGATAGGTCGTATACGAGCCTTCCTTTTTCTCCGTCTTGCGGCCTTTGATCAAATCATACAACCCGTCGATTGAAAATTCATTGAATTGCTCGCTTTCGTAAATTTTATTGAAGAAACAGCTTTCTTCGCCCGTGTGGCAGGCGGGACCGTCCTTGACAACCTCCACGTTGAGCGCGTCGTTATCGCAATCCGCGGTGATGGACACGATATGCTGATAATTGCCCGACGTTTCGCCCTTTCTCCAAAGTTTGTTCCTGCTGCGGGAGAAAAAGCACGTTTTGCCCTCTTCCATGCTTATTTTCAGACTTTCCGCATTCATATAGGCGAGCATAAGCACCTTTTTGGAATAATAATCCGTTACCACTGCGGGGATCAGTCCCCTTTCGTCAAATTTGAGTTCCTCGATTTTTACCATGTTATTCTCACTCCTATTCCGTTATCTTTCAGTTCTTTTTTTAAATCTTTTACGGCGATTTCTTTAAAATGGAACACCGAAGCGCCCAGCCCCGCGTCCGCGTTCGTCTTTTTGAAGAGTTCGACGAAATGTTCCGTTTTGCCCGCGCCGCCGCTCGCGATGACGGGAATATTGACGGCGGACAGTATGGCGTTGAGCATTTCGATATCGAAACCACCCTTCACGCCGTCGGTATCGATGCTGTTGACCACCAGCTCGCCCGCTCCGTTTTCTTCGCCGAAACGCGCCCAGCTGACGGCGTCGAGCCCCGTGCGCTCCCTGCCGCCTTTTGCGAAAATTTCAAATTTTCCGTCCACGCGCTTGACGTCCATGGACAGCACCACGCATTGATTGCCGTACTTTTTTGCCGCTTCCGCTATGAGCGACGGGTTTTTTATCGCGCCGCTGTTGACGCTCACTTTATCCGCGCCGCATTTCAGCACGGTGTCGAAATCGTCGAGCGTGTTGATTCCCCCGCCTACCGTGAGCGGAATAAACACGCGTTCTGCCGTACGGCGGAGCACGTCGGTAAAGAGTTTGCGCCCTTCGAAACTTGCCGTAATGTCGTAAAAAACCAGCTCGTCCGCACCGCTTTTATTGTAAAACTCCGCATACTCGACGGGATCGCCCACGTCCTTTACGCCTTCGAAATTCGTGCCCTTGACGACTTTTCCGTTGCGGGCGTCAAGGCAAGGTATAATTCTTTTTGCCAGCATTTCACATCTCCGCCGCCTTTACGGCGTCTTTTAAGGAAAGTTTGTTTTCGTACATCGCCTTTCCCAAAATCGCGCCGTAAACGCCTGTTTTTTTCAGTTGTTTTATCTCTTCCGCAAAGGTAATTCCGCCCGAAGCGGTGATATTCAATCCCTTTATTTCGCTTAATTTGCGGTAAATTTCCAGATTCGTGCCGCCGAGCATGCCGTCTTTGCCGATGTCGGTATAAATGACGTACTTCACGCCCGCGTCGCGCACTTTTTCGCAAAAGCGCACGGAGTCGATATCCGTCACCTCCCGCCAGCCACTGACCGCCACGTAGCCGTTTAACGCGTCCACGCCGACGGCGATCTTTTCGGGATATTTTTTAGCCATTTCTTCCACGAAAGAAAAGTTTTTTACCGCCACGGTGCCGAGGATCACCCGCCCCGCCCCGCAGGAAAGGTATTCTTCTATCTGCTTTTCGGTGCGTATTCCCCCGCCCACTTCCGCAAAGAGCGGCGCCGCGGAAAGTATTTTTTTTACGGCTTCCGCGTTGTCCGCAACGCCGCTTTTCGCGCCGTCCAGATCGACGATATGCACACACCGCGCGCCG
>CALVXL010000025.1 GCA_944369635.1 uncultured Clostridia bacterium | reverse complement strand
GGGAGCCGCCGCGCTTACGCCGAATTCCTGTTCGATCGCCTTTACGAGATCGTTAAGTTCCACAACCGTCATGGTTTTGATTTCTTCAATCATTTTTGCGATATCCGCCATTTTTCTTATCCTCCGATTTTTTATTGTTTTTTGGTGCGGAAATTATTCCGCCTTTTTATCCGCAACCGCTTTCAGCGCTACGGCAAGACCTCTTACGAAGCCGGAAAGCGTGCCCGCGAGTATGGAATACAGTTCCGTCTTGGACGGAATCGCCGCGAGTGCGCTGAGCCCTTTTACGTCGACGTACGCACCGTCCACGTAACCGCTCTTCATAGAAATTTTATCGGTATACTTTTTCGCCGCGTCGGTCAGAATTTTGCACGCTACCGTTTCGTCCTTGGAAAATGCAACCGCTGTCGGACCGTTCAGATCCGCGTCGAAGTCCTTTACGTTCAGGCTGTCGAACGCCTTTCTGACAAGCGTGTTTTTATACACTTTGTAATCGACGTCCTGCTTTCTGAATTCGTGTCTCAAAGCGGTGTCTTCCGCAACGGACAGTCCCGCGTAATGCACTAAAACGACCGATTTGGAAGTTTTGATTTTTTCCGCGATCTCTTCGACGACTTGTTTTTTCGCCTCGATATTAGCCGACATTTTTTACCTCCTTTCTTTTTTACGGAAACAAAAAGCCCTTATACCGCCGAGGCGATATAAGGGCGCAAATTTTCATTTACCCGCAAATAATCGTTACCTCGGCAGGTTGCCCTGTGGCATTTACTGTAACCCGCTGTCTCCGGTGATTTGATTTTTCCGTATTATTGTAACTTAAAAAACCGTATTTGTCAAACGTTTTGCACGAAAAACAAATCAGTTTTTCGCCGCGATCTTCACGCCGGGGCCCATCGTGCTGGCAAGCGTGATGCTTCTCACGTACTGACCTTTGGCCGCAGCCGGCTTCGCCTTGACGATGGCGTCGATAAGCGCTTCGTAGTTTTCGAGGAGTTTTTCCTTGCCGAAGCTCTTCTTGCCGATGGGGCAGTGAATGATAGCCGTCTTGTCCAGTCTGTATTCGACCTTACCGGCTTTGGTGTCGTTGATCGCCTTGACGACGTCCATCGTAACCGTACCGGACTTCGGGTTCGGCATGAGTCCTTTCGGTCCCAAAATCTTACCGATACGTCCGACCACGCCCATCATATCGGGAGTGGTGATGATGACATCGAAATCGAACCAGTTTTCCGTCTGGATCTTCTGCACGAGTTCTTCCGCGCCGACAAAGTCCGCGCCGGCAGCTTTCGCCTGATCGGCCTTTTCGCCCTTCGCCAGAACGAGCACTCTCACTTTTTTACCCGTGCCGTTGGGAAGAACGAGCACGCCTCTGACCTGCTGATCGGCCTGTTTGGGGTCTACGCCGAGTCTTACGTGCAATTCCACCGTTTCGTCGAACTTCGCTTTCGCCGTGGCGAGCACCGCTTCGATGCCTTCGCCCGCTTCGTAAACCTTGCTCTTATCGATGGTCTTAACGCTTTCTATATATTGTTTACCGTGTTTCATTGAATTATCCTCCTTGTGGTACGAACGAGTTTCTCTCTCCCACGAAATCTATGCAGCTCAGTCTACGACGAGCACGCCCATGCTTCTGGCGGTGCCTGCGATCATGCTCGTAGCCGCTTCGAGGGTGTTGGCGTTGAGATCCGCCATCTTCTGTTTGGCGATCTCTTCTACCTGCGCTCTGGTGATCTTGGCGATTTTGTCTTTATTCGGTTTCGCGCTGCCGCTCTCGATCCCGCAAGCTTTTTTGATAAGCACGGGTGCGGGAGGCGTTTTCAGTACGAACGTGAAAGAACGGTCCTGATAAATCGTCATGACCACGGGGATGATAAGCCCCGCCTGATCCTGCGTTTTGGCGTTGAATTCTTTCGTGAAGCCCGGTATGTTGATGCCGTGCGGCCCGAGCGTGGAACCTACCGGGGGACCCGGAGTTGCCTTGCCTGCCGGAAGCTGCAATTTAACTACCGCTGTAACTTTCTTTGCCATTTTAGTTTCCTCCATTAACGTGGTGCCGTCGTCGCGCCTCGAAAAAATTTGCGCGACTCCCACTTATTCAACGGAACAGCCGTTCCGCCTTATGCTTGTTCATCCGCCTGCGGCTCGCTTTCGATCGCGACCTTTTTGATCTGCACGAAATCGAGTTCCACCTCGGTTACCCTGCCGAACATCGTAACGTTGACCTTCGCTTTCTGCGCGGGTGCGTTGAGCTCGGTGATGACGCCCGTAAACGATTCCAAAGGACCCGAAACCACGCGGACGGTGTCGCCCACGACATAGTCGACGTTGAGCGCGACTTTCTCGATGCCCAGACGGGCGATTTCCTCTTCCGTGAGCGGCAGAGGTCTGCCCTGCGGTCCTACGAAACCGGTGACGCCCCTCGTATTGGTTACGAGATACCAGATGTCGTTGGAATAAATCATTTTCAAAAAGACGTAGCAGGGGAATTTTTTACGTTCCACCAGCTTTTTCTTGCCGTTCGCCTTTTCTTCCAGCGTTTCCTCCGTCGGAATCTGGATTTCGAGGATATTTTCCTGCAGGTTGTTATTTTCTATCAGCTTTTCGAGGTTGTCCTTCACCATCGCTTCGTATCCCGAATAGGTGTGAATGACATACCACTTTGCCTGTTCTTCCGCCATACCCTTACCTCTACTTGATCAAGAGATTCAAAAGCGTGGACAGACCGAAATCGATCAGCGTGAATACGATCAGGAAAATCAGAACGACCGCTAAAACGATACCCGTATGCTTGACCACTTTTCCGAAACTCGGCCAGGATACTTTTTTCAGTTCGGAAAACACTTCCTTGCACTTTCTGCCGAAACGCTGAAAAATATTCGGCTTTTTTGCAGAAGCTTTCGTTTTCTTTTCCGGTTTGTTGTTTTCCGCGGCGACAGGTTGTTCGATCGCCGCGCTTGTTTCTTTTTTAGCCATTTTTACTCCTTACCTTACCGTATCTGAAAATCGGCTTATAAAAGCTCGGTTATCCGCCCGAATTACTTCGTTTCCTTATGCACCGTGTGTTTTCTGCAATGCGGACAATATTTGCTCAGTTCGATTCTGTCGGGATCGTTTTTCTTATTCTTGTACGTATCGTAGTTTCTGTTTTTACATTCCGTGCAAGCCAACGTAATTTTATTTCTCGCTCCTTTTGCAGCCATGGTTCTTACCTTCCGATATCAAAAAATTAACACCCCTGTTACTCTCGGAGTGCTTTACAAGTCTATCATTTAAA
>CALVXL010000024.1 GCA_944369635.1 uncultured Clostridia bacterium | reverse complement strand
AAAGGGTGAAGGAAGCCGCGAGAATCCTCGGTATCGAAATGTACCTGAGCAGAAAGCCGAAGGCGCTTTCCGGCGGTCAGAGACAGCGTGTCGCGCTCGGCCGTGCGATCGTCCGCGAACCGAAAGTATTCCTTCTCGACGAACCTCTTTCCAACCTCGACGCGAAACTCCGCGCACAGATGAGAACGGAAATCACCAAGATCCATAACAGACTTGCCACCACGTTCATTTACGTTACGCACGATCAGGTCGAAGCGATGACCATGGGTACGCGTATCGTCGTCATGAAGGACGGCTTCATGCAGCAGGTGGACGCGCCGCAGGCCCTTTACGATTACCCCATCAACCAGTTCGTCGCGGGCTTCATCGGCACGCCGCAGATGAACTTCTTCAATGCCAAACTCACGGGCACGAAGAACAAGGTTTACGTGGAATTCGGTCTGGAAAAAATTCAGCTCGGCAAAGAAAAGGTGGATCTTATCTACAATCTCGAAGATTATCTCAATACCGGTAAGGAAATCACGTTCGGCGTGCGTCCGGAAGATATGCACATCGAACCGAGCTTTATCGAAGAAAATCCGAACTCCTGCATCGAAGTGGACGTCGACGTCGTGGAAATGCTCGGTTCCGAAACGCTCCTTTACTGCAAACTGAAAAAGGAAGAAAAGGACGAAAATCCGGACGAGATCAAGTCTATCGTAGACGATACGCATAACCTCGTGGCGAAAGTCGACTCCCGTTCGGAAGTCAAGAGGGGCGACACCATCAAGATGGCGATCGATATGAAGCATTGCCACCTCTTCGACAAGGAAACGGAAATGACCATCGTGGCGCGCGACGCGGAAGCGAAGAAAGCGTACCTCGAAAACAAAGCGGAAGAAGACGCGAAAGCCGCCGTCGCTGCGGAAGCCGGCGAAGCCGCTACCGCGGAAGAGCCCGCCGCTCCTGCCGAACCCGAAGTGAAGGAAAAGAAGAACGTCTTCAAAAACCTCTTCAAGAAAAAGGAAAAGGCGGAAAAAACGGAAGAAAAATCCGAAGACAAGACGGAAGAATAATTTTTGAAAAAAACAAAAGACCGCAACGTTGCGGTCTTTTTTCTTTTTTATGAAAAAAGAACGTACGTGCTTTCGGAATATGTTTTTCGGGAATTTTGTGAATAGCGGATAAAATTTGTTTGCATTTGCGAAATAAAGGATATAATCGGACGGGGAACGGACGTAAAAAAGGAAAATTGCGTATGTCGGCAAAAAAAATCGTTGACAAAACCGCCTCCTTGTTGTACAGTATAGAAAAATTACTGCAAAGAAAGATATATTACAATAGCGCTTGCGGCGGTTTTGTTTGCGGCAAGCGCGATGATCGGGGAACTTTATGTGGGACGTATTGCTCGACGCATTGCTCGACAGCTTAAAAATATTTCCGTTTTTGTTTTTGATTTATCTTGTTTTGGAAATCATAGAAAGCAGAAAGTATACCGAAAAACTGGAAAAATTTCTTTCGGGTAAAGCCGCGCCCGTCGTAGGGGCGGCGGCGGGGATCGTTCCCGAATGCGGTTTTTCGGCGATGTATGCCAAACTTTACGAAAACCGCCTTATCGCAACGGGCACGCTCATTGCCATCTTTATTTCCGCTTCGGACGAGGGGCTTATCGTGCTTTTGTCCAACGGCACGCCGATATGGATCACGCTGTTGCTCGTCGGCATAAAATTCGTTTACGGCATAGCGGTCGGCTATCTCGTCAATTTTTTATTTTTCCGCAAGGAAAAAATCGGTTACGACGGTCCCGTGGAAAACTGTATGGAATGCGGTGAGGAGCTGGAAGGAAAATGGAAAAAATATTTATTCCATCCTTTGTTTCACTCTCTTAAAATCCTGCTGTTCATTTTTATTGTCAACGTGGCGTTCGGCGCGCTGATCTTTTATATCGGCGAAGAAAAAATCAGCGGATTTCTGGCGGCGAATTTATATTTACAGCCGCTTGCCGCCGCACTCGTCGGGCTCATTCCCAACTGTTCGGCGTCGGTATTGCTCGCCCAAAGCTACACGCTCGGCATGATCTCTTTCGCCGCGCTCGCGGCGGGGCTTTCGGCAAACGCGGGGATCGGGCTTGCGCTCATCATGAAAAACCGCGCGCAATGGAAGAAAAATCTGTTCGTGCTCGGCGCTTTGTTTTTCTTCAGCGTCGCGCTCGGATATCTGCTTTTGCTGTTCGTTTAGAAAAAGCGTTGAAAATTTACGAAAAATATTGTACAATGTATACTGTGGAAGCAAGCGGGCCGCGAGGGCGAAGCGTATTTCAAGAGGAAATGTTTTTACCGTAATCGGCTTGCGCTTTCGGTTTGAAAGAAGAAAGAAGGGGTAAACTATGGATTCCGAACTCAGCATACTCATCAATTCCATCAAGGAAAAGACGGGCATCGACATCACGATTTATGCCGAAAGCATGAAATATCTCGTGAGCACCGATCCGAAAGCGCAGGCGGTTTTGCCGTCTTCCCGCGATTTCGAAACGGTTTTTGCGGACGCCGCGTGCAACCGCACTTTTTTTAAGATAAAATATAAGAACGCGCGGCTCATCGGCATGATCGACGGCGTGGGGGAAACGGAAAAAAATTACGCATTTCTGATCATGAACCTCATCGAAAGTTCGTCCAACCGCGAATTGCAGCTTTCTCAGAGCGAATATCTCAAAATGATCCTGCTCGGGGAATGCAACCGTCCGCAGGTGCAGAAATATATGCGCAAGTTCAACGTGCCGCAGATGGAATGTTATGTGTTGGTCATTTCCGATAAAGAATCCAAAAGCGAGGAAATCATCAATATATTGAACAACTTCGCCACCAACTCCCTGGATATCGCCGTCGCCATGGAAGAAGGCGTCGCGGTGTTTTTGAAATTCATCGACGAAGCGGGGGATAACGAATATCAGTCGGCGGCGGAGTACGCGGGTTTTCTGCAACAGTCCATCTATGAGGAAACGGGCACGCGGGTGAGCATCGCGGTGGGGGGAAAGGTGCCTTCCGTTGCGGAGGCGAACACCTCGTTTCAGCAGGCGATGACTACGCTCCGCGTGAGTACGGCGATGAATTCCAAAGGGGAAGTGCATACCTTCAAGGAATTTTTGCTCGTTAAAATGCTGGAAGATATTCCCAAATTCAAACTTAACGAATATCTCGAAATCCTTTTGGACAGCGACGCAAAAAGCGTGTTTTCCGATCCCGAAATGATCAACACGGCGGAAGAATTTCTGGAAAACACTTTAAACGCCAGCGAAACTTCCAAAAAATTATATCTGCACAGAAACACGCTCACGTACAGGCTGGATAAGATCGAACGCTCCACGGGGCTGAACATCCGCCGATTTTCCGACGCGATGACCTTCCGCCTCATCACCTATTTATATAAATTATTGAAATAAGCGGGGTCAATCATGGCAGACAGAAAAAAAGTCATTAAAAATATACTCATCGCGCTTATAGCGGCGTGCATTTTAACGCTGGCCTTCTTTGCCGGGTATTATACCCGGTATTTTTCGCGCAGCGAGGACGAAAAGCTCATGGAATGGGCGCTCGGTCTCATCGGCGACAATTATATGGTCTACGACGAGGAGACGGGCGAACTGAAAGAATATACGGCGGACGATTATCTCAAGGCGATCGCGGGCTCGCTGCTCGATCCGTATTCCGTATATTACACGAAGGAAGAATACACGGACCTGATCGCCACTTCGCAGGGGAATCAGTACGGCGTCGGCGTGACGTTTTTATATACCGAGGAGCGCGCGCTCATCTTTTCGGTCGTCGGTAATTCTCCGGCGGAACGCGCAGGCATTGAGGCCGGCGGGCTGATCACCGCGGCGGAATATGCAGGGGAGAAAAAAGTCGTTTCTTCTTATCAGGATTTTGCCGACGCGCTTTTGAACATTCCCGCCAACACCGAGTTTGTCCTTTATATCGATTACGGCGAAGGGGAACGAGCTTTCACGGTGCAAAAGGAAAGCTTTAAGGAAAGCTATGTATTTTATGCGGACAGCGAAACGGGTTATATGTTTCTTTCGGAAGACGGTTCCGCGCCCGTCGGAACGCCGCGCGTGGACAAAAGGATAGATTATCTGCCCGACGATACCGCGTATATCCGATACGATTCCTTTATGTATACTTCGGCCGAACAGTTCGGCGAAGCGTATGCGTATATGTTTTCCCGCGGCAGAAGCAATCTTATTTTGGATCTCCGCAACAACGGCGGCGGATATCTCGACGTCATGGCCGAAATCGGTTCGTATTTTCTCGGCGACAATCAGCTGATTGCCGTCGCGCACTCCAGACACGGCGAACAGCGTTTCTACGGCGGCAAGAGCCGTAAAAACGCAAATCTCAAAACGGTCGTCGTGCTCGGAAACGAAAACACGGCTTCGGCGAGCGAAGCGCTGACGGGCGCGCTGATTTACTACGGTGTAACCGATTACGATCATATCGTCGTTACGAAAAATGCGCAGACGGGCAAAGCGGCAACTTACGGCAAGGGCATTATGCAGACGACCTATCCCGGCGGCAACGGCAGCGCGCTCACGCTGACCACCGCGTATATTTACTGGCCGGATAACGAGACGTGCATACACGGAAAGGGGATTGTCGCAAAAGAAGAAAACGGCATACTTGCCGAGGCGGGCGCGGATAAGGAGCTGGAACGCGCCGTGGAAATTTTAGGCGCGTGATGAAGGAAAGAAAATTAAAATTCGAACTCGTGCCCGACGGGTGCTGGCGCGTCAATCTGCGCAGCATATTAAAGCCCGCCGCATGGGATTATATCCGCAAGGACGCCTATGCCCGCGCGGGCGGAAAGTGCATGATCTGCGGCGAAAAATGCAATCGGCTCGAAGCGCACGAGCGCTGGGAATACGACGAGGCGCGCGGAATACAGAAGCTTACCGATGTCGTTGCCGTCTGCAAGCGTTGTCATACGGCAATCCATATCGGCAGGGCGCAACTCGTCGGCAAAGGCGAGCAGGCGGAAGACTGGTATATGAAAGTAAACGGGTGTACGTATGCCGAAATGCGCGCGGATCTCGGAAAGGCGAACGAGGAACAGCGCAGGCGCAATCTCGTTCCGGAATGGAAGCTCGATCTTTCTTTTTTAAAAAAATATTCCGAAAGTTAAGGACGCGCGGAAGATGAAAGCATATTTATATTTAGGAAACGGGCGGCTTTGTCTGACGCAAAAGCCGAAGCCGACGCTCGAAAACGAGCGGGACGCGATCGTGAAAGTCACGCTCGCGAGCATCTGTACCAGCGATCTTCATATCAAATACGGTTTTGTCCCGCGCGCCGAAAAAGGGATTGCGATCGGGCACGAAGCCGTGGGCGTGGTGGAAGAAGTCGGCGCGGCGGTCAGAAACGTAAAAAGGGGCGACCGTGTATCGATAAACGTAGAAACGTTCTGCGGAAATTGTTTTTTCTGTAAGCACGGGTTTGTGAATAATTGCACGGATAAAAACGGCGGATGGGCGCTCGGTTGCCGTATCGACTGAATGCAGGCGGAATATGTCCGCGTGCCTTTCGCCGATACGGGGCTGACCAAAATACCCGACGGCGTTTCCGACGAACAGGCGCTGTTTGTCGGCGATATTCTGGCAACGGGATATTGGGCGGCAAAGATCGGCGGCATAGCGGAAGGCGATACGGCGCTGGTGATCGGCGCGGGGCCCACCGGTATTTGCACGCTTCTTTGCGCGCTTTTGAAAAAGCCCGCGCACGTCGTCGTATGCGAAAAGGACGAAGCGCGGCGCGCGTTCGTGAAAAAATATTGCCCGCAGGCGATCGTCGCGACTCCCGAAAATATTTCCGAAACGCTGCGCGGCGTTACTGACCGAGGCGGTGCGGACGTCGTATTCGAAGTCGCGGGGACAAAGGAGACTTTCCGCATGGCGTGGGAATGCGCCCGCCCCAACGCCACGGTGGTGATCGTCGCTATGTACGAGGAGGCGCAAAGCCTTCCTCTTCCCGAAATGTACGGCAAAAACCTCACGTTCAAAACGGGCGG
>CALVXL010000023.1 GCA_944369635.1 uncultured Clostridia bacterium | reverse complement strand
ATATGCACCTCCAAAAGTGTCCAACTTTTGGGGTGCATATCATTTTGATAAAAAAGCGCGCGGCTTTTTTAATGTCCGAAAACAGGCGGTTCGTGATTTTCTTCGCGAAACCGAATGCCGTTTATGCGTCGGGCTTTTAAATAGCAGGCCGTCGCGGGGAATGCGGGGAATAAAGATATTATAATGCGCGCGGGAAATAATCATTATATATTAAAAGCGCGTCTTTTTTGCAAAGCCGTACGTAAGAAGGATCATCGCCCGAACAGACGGATAAAGTGCCGCAAGTCGTTTTCGGAAAAGATCGGTAATAATTTTGAATGAATTTTTTTCTCGCCGCGTCCGTCGCGGCGAGAGGACGGAAAACGCCTGCGTGTGAGGTTCGGGAGCGCTTCATTTTTCCGCTTGCAAAAAATTCGACAAATTTTTTAAAAACATAAGAAAAACACGGCGTTTTTAATGTTGGAACTTTGTCAAAAAAGGATATAATCTTACATAATAACCGCATATTGTTTCAAGGTTCGCCTTCTTTTGCCGTCAAAATAAAAAAATTTAAAATAAGTCTTAAATTTCGACAAATATTGTTCAAAAATACTTTTATTTTTCATAAAAAAGGTGTAAAATAGAATACGGTTATTTTGAAAAAGGATAATCAAATAAAATTTTAAGGAGTGTGTTCATGGAGAAAAAGAGCGTCGTTATCATTCAGGATAACGAAAAGAGAAACATGGAACTGGAAAAGATCATCGGAGCGACGCCCGATCTGGAAGTTGTCGGCGTTGCGACGGACGGGATCAGCGGTTACAGATTGCTCGAGGAAAAGAAACCCGATTTTGCCGTATCGGAATTGTTGCTTGCGGGTATGGACGGTTTCTGTATTCTGGACAAGCTGAAAGAATCTTCGCCGAATACCAAGCTCGTGCTCGTAAGCGCGTTCGTGCGGGAAGATATCATTGCAAAGGCGTTATCCAAGGGAGCGGCGTTTTTCATCGCCAAGCCGTATTCTTACGACGTGTTGATCGAACGGCTCCGCGATCTCGACGAAAACAGGGCCGCGCAAAAGGCGCGCGTGTACGGCGAGGGCGTAAGGCGGAATTCTCTGGACGAAAAAATCAGCAATATTTTTATCAACGTAGGTATACCGCCGCACATCAAAGGGTATGCTTATCTGCGGGAAGGCGTCAAGATGGCGGTGGACAACCCCGGCATCATCAACAACATCACCAAAAAATTATATCCGATGATCGGGGAAAGATATTCCACAAGCGCCAGCAAAGTGGAGCGGGCGATCCGTCATGCCATCGAAGTCGCGTGGAACCGCGGCAGGATCGAGAGTATAAACAATATTTTAGGCGTGCGCGCGTATGTAGGCGCGGAAAAGCCGACGAACGGCGAATTCATCGCGTTGGTTGCGGATAAAATGCTTCTCGAAAAGGTGCAGTGAAAGAAAAATTTTTAAATATATAAAAAAATATATAAAAAACAGTTTACAAATCGGACGTTTATTGCTAAAATCTTATGCGATACGAAAAATGTATGTCCGAAGCCCGAAAAATCGCAAAAAAGTAACTTTTTCGGACGGAAGACAATACAATAAGTATATATGACGCAAGTTTGTTTCCGCGCGGGGGAAACCTTTCTTTTTACGGAAACGAAATCAAAAGCTTGCGTTCGGAAACTTAAAATAACGTAACAAGAGGAAACAGATATGGCGGGAGATTACATTAAATGTCCGAGGTGCGAATTAAATTATATCCACAGCAATCAGGGGTATTGCGACGTGTGTAAAGCGGAACTTAAATTGGGACCGCAGCTTGTGTTCGCCGTGGAAGAAGACGAAGATGAAGAACCGATGGAACTTTGCCCCATCTGTAAGCAGAATTACATCAAAGAAGGGGAAGAGATGTGCGCAAAGTGCCGCGAAGAGATGGACTTCAAGAAAGACGATATAGACTTGGATAAGGACGAAGAGTGGAAAAATTATCTTGAAGAAGATACCGACGACACCGAGGACGACGAGGAAATGTTGTCGCTTTCGCGTTTGGCGGAAGAGGAAGCAGACGAATTGTTCGACGATGAAGAAGAGGAAGACGAGGACGAAGTCGCCATGGACGAGGCGGATGATTTCGAAATCCCCGAAATCGACGAGAAAGATTTCGAAGAAGAGGACGACGACGAGGATGAGGACGACGAGGACGATGACGACGCGTCTGACGATAAATGATAAAACAATTGTGTTGAAAACGCGCGGAAAACCCGCGCGTTTTGTCTTTTAAAGCGGAAACGGTATAAATTTTGCTTCGGTGGGAAAATATCGGGGTATGATTAAAAATACTTCGGGCATCGGCGACGCGAAAAAAGCCGTTGCGGAATTTTTCAACAAAGATGTAGAGGTCAAGGTGAACCTCGGCAGAAACAAGGAGGTCTGCTATTGCGGCAAACTGACGGGCATTTATCCCGCGCTTTTCAAAGTCAGTCCGTTCGAAAAGGATTTCAAGGGAAAAACATCTTATTCCTATTCGGAATACCTTTGCGGAACGGTAAAACTGAAATCTCTCGGCTGAAGAATGCGCAAGCCGTCCCGACACACGGTCGGGACGGCTTGTTTCATAAATTTTGTAAAATCTGTCATATCTTTCTTTTTGCGGTTATATATTGATAATGTGCAGCGGCAAACCAAAAAAAGGAGAGAAAAAATGTTTATTGAACCCAAATACGAAGAAATCGTTTATAAAAGCGAAATAAAAAAGCTTTTAAGCGAAACGAAGATAGAATGCAAAACGCAGCTCACCGCGGACGAAGTCGTAAAAGTGCTTTCGGTGTCGGCGCAGGTATCCCTTACGGGGGAGGAAGTGACGGCAAGTCAGTTCCGTTACGGCGGCAAAGCGCTGTTCTGCGTGGCTTACCTCGCGGCGGACGGCGCGGTGAAAAAGGCGGAATGCGGTACGGAATTTTCCAATTCCCTCAAGACGGACTTCGCCGAAAGCGTATATAGCGAAACCGCGCTCTGCGTGAAAAAAGCTTCCGCCGAGATCGGCGGCGGAATTTTGGTCGTGCATTCCGTGGTGGGTGCGGAAACCTGTTTTTATGCCGATAAAAGCGCCAAAGCGCTCACGGGCGGGGAAAACCTTATCGTGAAAAAGGCGAACGTCAAGACGGTGCGCGAAATCAAAGTGGCAAGCGCGGTGTTCCCGCTGGAAGAGGAATTCGAAGTTCCTTATGCGGTGGGGGACGTCGTTTTACATACCGCCTGCGCTGCGGTTACGGCTTCACAGTGCGGCGTCGGCACGCTGATTTGCGACGGAGAGCTGATTTTATCCGTCTGTATGTTGCAAAAAATCGAAAACAGTGATATATTAAAAGAAACGAAATGTATTCCTTTCCGTTACGAGCTGGAAGCCGAAGAAGTTTCCCCGTCGCTTGCGGCGCAATGCAAGGCGGCGCTCAAAGACCTTAAAATCAACATTGCGGTGGACGAGAATACGGGCAAGAGCACGCTTGCCGTCTCCGCGCAGGTGGAGATCGGCGGCTGTTATTTCAAGGAAAACGAAACGGAGTGCTGCCTCGACTGCTATTCGCCTCTCTGCGAAGTGACGATGAGTAAAAGCGAATGCACTTCCACCTGCCCCGCCGGCGAAAAGACGTTTGAAAAGCGCGTGGGCGGCAGGGGCGCGTTTACGGGGGCTTTGCCCGCGGGAACGCGTCTGATGTGCACGGCGAACGAAAAAGCCACGCTTACTTCGGTACGCGCCGAAAACGACGTCATCGCCGTCGAGGGCGTGCTCGAAGCCGTCGCGCTCTGCAAGGATATCGAAGGCAAGGTCTTTGCGACGGAACTCACCGCGCCTTTCCGCACTTCGCTGGAATACGACGTGGGCGAGAACAGGTACTCGGTGGAAGCGATCGCCTGTGAGAGCGCTGCGCGCATCGTATCGCCCGAAAGCTTCGATCTCGACGCGCTCGTCAAGTTCCGCGTAACGGCGATCAGAACGGCTTCGATAAGCGTTGTGGGCGACGTGGAAGAGGGGGAAGAGAAAAAGCCTGCGGAATCGGCGATCAGCGTGTATATCCCCATCGAAGGCGAAGAACTGTGGGACGTCGCAAAACGGCTGAATTCCTGCCCGGACGCCATCGCTTCGATGAACGCCGATCTCGCGTATCCGCTCAGCGGAAAGGAAAGAATCGTAATTTACAGACAGGAAAAGAAAGATTATTGAAGAAAGCGACAATCGAAGTGCCCGCAAAAATCAACCTTACGCTGGATATTCTCGGCGTAAGGGCGGGTTATCATGAAATAGAATCTCTGGCGGCGTCAATCGATTTGGTTGACGCTGTTGCCGTTTCTCCGAAAAAGAGCGGTTTTACGCTGAAGGAAACGGGGCTTAAAGCAGGTTGTCCCGCGGATAAAAATAACGCCGTCCGCGCCGCCCGCGCCTTTTTTGCCCATTGCGGCGGCAAAGCGGAACTCGACGGCGAGATCTGTTGCGGCGCGGAAATCCATATCGATAAAAAGATCCCATTAGGAGGAGGGCTGGGCGGTTCTTCCGCCGACGCCGCGGGGGTAATTCTCGCGCTTTGCCGAATTTTCGGAAAGGATATGCTTTTTGCCGATAAAGTCGCCGCCGACGTGGGGAGCGACGTAAATTATATGCTGCGCGGCGGCTATGCCGTTATGCGCGGCAGAGGGGAACGCGTGGAAAGAATAAATGCGGAAACGAAGTTGTATCTCGTCGTCGTGTTGTCGGATAAGCCCGTCGATACGGGCAGATGTTATGCGCTTTGCGACGAAATGAAGATTCTTCCCGTGCACGGCACGGCGCGGGCGGTAGGATATCTTCTCGAGGGGGAAACGGCAAAGCTGAAAGGCGCGCTTTTTAACGCCATGACGGCGGCCGCGGAAACGTTGAACGGAGAGGTGCGGGAACATCTCGCCGCCGTGGAAGCGGTCGGAGGTAAGGCGGTGATGAGCGGTAGCGGCGGCACGGTTTACGGCGTATTCGACGACGAAGCGGAGCGTGACGCGGCATTTACGAAATTGCATCTCCTCTACGGAGAAAAAATTCTCAAGGCAGAAACATTGCCTTGAGAATTTTTTTAACTCATGTTTTTTATTCATGATATGTCTTCATTTAAAAATGTAAAAAAACGGGCATTATTCTATTTTGCTGTCCGCCTTCTTTTTTAGATATTTCAACGTCTTTTTGACGCGCATTATCTGAAAAAAATTCCGTCACGGAAAATGCGGTTTTTCAGTAATCCCATGCCGGGATATATTCTTCACCGGAAGAGCGCATATCCTGCACAAACAGATTTTCTATGCCGAGAGACAGCGCGTAATCTACGGCTTTTTTATATTCGCGCACGGTAAGGCGGCGTTGCAGTTCGGGGTAGTTTCCGATTTTTCCGAAGGGAGTATATTGCGAGAGGAGGGATAAATACGCCTTGTCTTTCAGCGGCGCGAACCAATCGAGTATTTTCATCGTATTGTCGAGGTTCTGCGGCAACACAAGGTGCCTTACGATCGTGCCTTGTTTCATCAGTCCGTTTTCGAAAACAGGCTCTTTTTCGCACATACGTGCCACCGCTTTTGCGGCATATTCGAAATAATTCTCCCTGCGGCAGTAGCGCGCCGCAACGGCGGGATCGCAAAATTTCATGTCGGGCAGCCATATGTCTACGTAATTTTCCAGCATATCGAGCGTTTCTTCCGTTTCGTATCCGTGCGTGTTCCATAAAACGGGCAGGGCGGGGCGGTAGATGTCAAGCGCCTCGACAACACGGTCGGCGTAGTGCGTTGCGGTGACGAGATTGATGTTGTGGACGCCGCGCTCTTCCAGATCGCGGAAAATATCGGCAAGTTCTTTCGGCGTGATTTCCTTGCCGCGTTTTGCCCGTGAAACTTCGTAGTTCTGGCAGAATACGCATTGCAGCGAACATCCGCAAAAAAAGATCGTGCCGCTTCCCTTGGTGCCGCTGATTACGGGTTCCTCATACATATGCGGATAATATTTCGCAATTCTTATCTTGTCCGTTACGCCGCAAACGCCTGCGCGCGCGGTTCTGTCCGCGCGGCAGGCGTTGGGGCAAAGATTGCAGTTTTTCATTTTTATTCGAGTTCGAACGCGCCCGTATAGAGCTGGTAATACGTGCCCTTTTCCGCAATAAGCTGGTCGTGCGTGCCGCGTTCGATGATTCTGCCGTGATCGAGAACCATGATGACGTCGGAATTCTGCACGGTGGAAAGCCTGTGCGCGATGACAAACACCGTTCTGCCTTCCATCAGTTTATCCGTGCCGCGCTGTACCAGCGCTTCGGTGTGCGTGTCGATAGAGGAGGTCGCCTCGTCGAGGATCATCACCGGCGCGTTTTTAACGGCGGCGCGGGCGATGGAGAGGAGCTGTCTCTGACCTTGCGAAAGGTTGGCGCCGTCTCCCGTCAGCATGGTGTTGTACCCTTCGGGAAGCCGCGTGATAAAATCGTGCGCGTTGGCGAGTTTCGCCGCCGCGATACATTCTTCGTCCGTCGCGTCCAGCTTGCCGTAGCGGATATTATCCATTACCGTGCCGGTAAACAGGTTGACGTCCTGCAATACGATGCCCAGCGAGCGGCGCAGATCGCCTTTTTTGATCTTGTTGATGTTGATGCCGTCATAGCGGATTTTGCCGTCCGCGATGTCGTAAAAGCGGTTGATCAGGTTGGTGATGGTCGTCTTTCCCGCGCCCGTCGCGCCGACGAACGCCACCTTTTGTCCGGGTTCGGCGTACAGCGTCACGTCGTGCAGTACGATTTTGTCGGGCACATAGCCGAAGTCCACGTCGAACATGCGGATATCGCCTTTCAGTTCGGTATAGGTCACGGTTCCGTCCGCCTTGTGCGGATGACGCCATGCCCATTTGCCCGTGCGTGTTTCGCTTTCGGTGATGTTTCCGTTTTCGTCGATATTCGCGTTGACCAGCGTCACGTATCCTTCGTCCTCTTCGGGTTTTTCGTCCATCATGACGAAAACGCGGTCCGCGCCCGCAAGACCCATGACGACGGAGTTCATCTGCTGTGCCATGTTGGAAATGTTGTTGGTGAACTGACGGCTCATCGAGAGGAAAGAAACGATGATCGCTATATAGGAAATGGTGTCGGGAGTGGAAATTCCCGTAATGCTCAGGTTAGGCAATCCTTGGATGGCGAGGATGCCGCCGAGGAACGCCAGAACGACGTAAAGCAGATTTCCCACGTTGACCATGATGGGCATTAAAATATTCGCGAAGGTGTTTGCGGCGGTGGAGTCGTTACAGAGCTGTTCGTTGATGAGGTCGAATTTTTTCTCCGCCTCTTCCTCGTGGCAGAAAACTTTTACCACTTTCTGTCCGTGCATCATTTCTTCGATAAAGCCTTCGGTTTTACCGAGGGACATTTGCTGCTGCAGGAAGAATTTGCCCGATTTTCCGCCGACGTTCTTGGTGATGAGGAACATGAAGAACACGCCGAGGAACACGATCAATGATAACCAGATACTGTAATAGAGCATGATGCAGAGCAGGAACACCAGCATGGTGATCGCCGAAAACAAATTCGGGATACTCTGCGAAACGAGCTGACGGACGGCGTCCACGTCGTTGGTGTAATGACTCATGATGTCGCCGTGCGTGTGGGTATCGAAGTATTTGATGGGGAGCTTCTGCATTTTATCGAACAAATCGGTTCTCAGTTGATGCAGGAAAGTCTGCGTGACGTTAGCCATCAGCTGGGTATAGAGCGTGTTTGCGCCGATTCCCAGAATATAGATGCAGATCATCGTCACGATGATTTTTATAAGTTCGGGGTACACGTGGTTCCAGCCCGCCGCCGCGCCGTAAAGGTTGCCGTATTCGATGCCGTTGCCGATGACTTTGATCATGTTGTTCAGAAAGATCGGCGCCGCGGCGTTGGACACCGCCGTTAAAATCAGGCAGAAAAATACCGTGATCATGGCAACTTTATGATATTTGAAAAGGTATTTCATCAATCTTCCGAACGTGCCTTTCCGCGCTTTTCCGTGCGCCGCGTGCGGATTCATTTTAATTCTCGGCATCTTCGTCGCCTCCTTTTTTCTGCGTCATATACAAGTCGCGGTAAGTTTCGTTGTTTTGCAAAAGGTCTTCGTGCGTGCCGATCGCGTCGATGCTGCCGTTTTTCATGATGATGATCTTATCGGCGTCTTCCACGGAAGCCACGCGCTGCGCGATGATGATCTTCGTCGTGTCGGGGATCTCGTCGCGGAACGCCTTTCGGATCAAAGCGTCGGTCTTGGTATCCACCGCGCTGGTGGAATCGTCCAAAATCAGCACTTTCGGCTTTTTCAGAAGTGCGCGGGCGATACAGAGCCGTTGTTTTTGCCCGCCCGATACATTGGTGCCGCCCTGTTCGATGAACGTGTCGTACTTGTCGGGGAAGCCCTGAATGAATTCGTCCGCCTGCGCCAGTTTGCAGACCCTTACGAGTTCTTCGTCGCTGGCGTTCTTGTCGCCCCAGCGCAGATTTTCTTTAATGGTTCCCGAAAAGAGCACGTTTTTCTGCAGCACGACGGAAATCTGGTTTCTCAAAGTTTCCAGATCGTACTTTTTTACATCGTGCCCGCCGACGTATACGGTGCCGACGGTCGCGTCGTAAAGCCTGGGGATCAGGCTGACGAGGGTGGTCTTCGAAGAGCCCGTATCGCCTAAAATGCCGATGGTCTCACCCGATTTTATGGTCAGGTTAATGTCCTTTAAGGCGTATTTTTCGGCTTTTTCGGAATATTTGAAGCTTACGTTTTCAAACACGATTTCGCCGTTTTCCACGTTCGTGAGTGCGTTTTCGGGGCTTTTCAAATTGCTTTCTTCTTTCAGCACTTCGCAGATACGCCTTGCCGATGCCATCGACATGGTGATCATCGCCACGACCATGGAAAGCATCATCATGCTCATCAGACACATGGTGGAATAGTTGATCATCGCCTGCAGATTTTCCACGTTGAAGTCCACGCCGAGGGAGTCCACGGCGAGTTTTGCGCCGAAGAAAGAGACGATCAGCATGACCACGTACATGCAAAACTGCATGAGCGGCGTGTTAAGGGCGAGCAGGCGTTCCGCTTTCGTGAAGTCGGCGCGCACGCTGTCGGAAGTCTTTCTGAATTTTTCCGATTCGTGTTCTTCGCGGACATAAGCCTTGACCACGCGCATCGCCTTTACGTTTTCCTGTACCGATTCGTTCATCGCGTCGTATTTTTTGAAGATGCGGTTGAAGAAGGGGATGGCTTTGGAAATGATGATGATCAGCCCGCCCACCAGGATAGGCAGGACGATGACGAAAATCCACGCCAGGCGCGGACTCATCAAGAACGCCATGACGATGGAAAAAATGAACATCATCGGGCTTCGGATGGCGATGCGGATGATCATCATGAAGGACATCTGCACGTTGGTGACGTCGGTGGTGAGTCTCGTCACGAGGCTCGAAGAGGAAAATTTGTCGATGTTGGAAAAAGAAAAGGTCTGTACGCGGTAGTAAAGGTCTTTTCTGAGGTTTTTCGCAAACCCGCAGGAAGCTTTCGCGCAGGCTTTTCCGCTGAGTACGCCGAATAGCAGCGCAAAGGCCGCCAATATCACGAGTAAGCCGCCGAGCTTGAACACTTCGTTCATGTTGGCGTCGGAGATCGCGGCGATGAGGTATGACGTCACAAAGGGGATAAGCACTTCCAGAATGACTTCGAACGTGACGAAAACCGGCGTCAGAATCGTAGCGGTTTTATATTCCCTTATGGATTTTGCAAGTTGTCTGACCATAATGACTCCTTTTGCTTGATGTTGTCTTTACATATCTTGAAACGCCCGCCCGCGTCTTTTTGTAAGGCGGGGCGCGCGGTGTATTTTCCGTTTATTTCGTAAATATTTCCACGATAAAATCGATGTTGGGGCGGAAAGGATTTCTTTCCGCGTTTTTAGGGATGAGCACGTTGTTCAGGGAATATCCCTGAATGATGGACAAAAGCAGCGTACAGCAGTTTTCCGCGGAATATCTGTCGTTAAACGCGCCCGCCTGCTGTCCGCTTTCGAAAAATTTCAAAAACAGGCGCGGCAGAGGTTTTCGCGGCGTTTCTTCCGCCGGTTTTTCGTCGGCGTTCACATGCAGGAACCAGCGGGAAATGAAAAAGAAGAAATAATAGGAAAAATTCTCGTTCGAATATATTTTATTGAAGAGGTAGGTCAATAAATTCCTCAAAGTTTCCTTATAGCCGCCCGCACATTCGGAAATATAGGAAGAAACCACTTCGTAAGTGTCGTTGTTGGCGTTTTTCACGATCTCGTCGAAAATTTCCCGCTTGTTTCGGAAGTAATGGTAAAAAAGTCCGTGCGAACAGCCGGCTTTTTTGACGATGTCGTCCACTTTCGCTCCCTCGTATCCTTTTTCGCAGAATACTTTCAGTCCGGCAAGGACGATCTGTTCCTTCCGTCTTGCTTTTATTTTTTCCAGTTGACGCGCGGTTTTCGGCATGCTTTTTTCTCCTTAAATTGACGCATTAGTCAATCATTTGCGCTTATTATATCCGAAATAAAAATTTGTGTCAACCGATTGAACGTTTATTATAATCTCCGAACGTTAAAAAATTGTAAAAATACCCTTCGCACGAAAAAAAAGAAGTTTTGTCGTCCGCGCGGGAAAACATTATTTAAAAGCCAAAATAATTGACTTTGACGGGCGAATGCGTTATACTGTAACCTGAGTTTGCGATTTTTAACGAAAAACCCGTTCCGGAAGGCGGAACGGAAAGAGGAACGTTTATGAAAAAAGTTTTTACCAGCGAGAGTATTACGGAAGGACATCCCGACAAAGTATGCGACCGCATCGCCGATTCCGTGCTCGATGCGATTCTGGCTGTCGATCCCGACGCGCGCGTGGCGTGCGAATGCGCGGCGACCAGCCAATATCTTCTGGTGATGGGCGAAATCACCACGACCGCGGAGATCGATGTGGAAAAGATTGCGCGGGAAAAAATTCGCCAAATCGGTTATACCGACGATAAACTCGGGTTTTCGGCGGACGGGTGTAAGATCGAAGTGCGCCTCAATAAACAGAGCCGCGATATCGCGCTGGGGGTGGACAACTCCCTCGAATGTAAAGAAGACAGCTGCAACGTCGCCGATAAAATCGGCGCGGGCGATCAGGGCATGATGTTCGGTTATGCCTGCCGCGAAACCGAGGAACTCATGCCGCTTACCCTCATGCTTTCCCATAAGCTCTGCAAACGGCTGGAAGAGGTCAGAAAGAGCGGCGCGCTGCCGTATCTGCGGCCCGACGGAAAAGGCCAGGTCAGCGTGGAATACGTAAACGGCGTTGCCCGCCGCATTTCCGCGGTGGTGCTTTCTTCCCAGCATGACGAAAGCGTGAGCACCGAACAGCTCAGAAAAGATCTGAAAAAATTCGTCGTCGAAGAGGTTCTTCCGAAAGAACTTCTCGACGAAAACACCCTTTATTACATCAACCCGACGGGACGGTTCGAAATCGGCGGACCCGCGGGGGATTCGGGGCTTACGGGCAGGAAGATCATCGTCGATACCTACGGCGGCAGATGTCCGCACGGCGGCGGATCGTTCAGCGGGAAAGACCCCACCAAAGTGGACCGCAGCGCGACGTATATGGCGCGTTACGTCTGCAAAAATCTCGTGGCGGCGGGGCTTGCCGAAGAAGTCATGCTGGAAGTCGCCTATGCCATCGGCGTGGCGCATCCCGTCTCGGTGTTCGTCGATTCGCACGGCACGGGAAAGCTTTCCGACGAACGCCTTGCGGAGATCGTGAAAGAAGAATTCGATCTTCGTCCGTTTTCCATCATCAAAAAACTGGACTTGCGCCGTCCGATCTACGAAGCGACGTCCGTTTACGGACATTTCGGCAAAGAAGATCTGCCCTGGGAAAAGACGGACATGGCGGAAAAACTCAGGGAAAAATACCTGCGTGCTTAAAGCGCTGAAAACCGCCTTGCAGAAGACCGCGTTTCATCTCAACTGGACGTGCACGTATTGCGGCAGGGAAGTTTTCGACGACGGGTTTTTCTGCGAAGAGTGCGGAAAAAAACTTCCGTTCAACGACGGAGATATTTGCGCGCACTGCGGAAGAAGAGCGCCTTCGCCGAGAGAATACTGCGAAACCTGCGCGGGGCGGCTGACGGCATTCGATATCGGCAGGAGCGTATTTACCTACGAGGGGATCGCCGCGGATCTCATCAAAAAATTCAAATACGAAAACGCCCGGTATCTCGCGGAGGTGTTCGCACCGCTGCTTGTTGCAGTTTATCGCCGCGCTTTGCCCGCGGCGGACGCCGTCGTGTTTGTGCCCATGTACAAAAAAGATCTGAGGCGGCGCGGATATAACCAGACGGAACTTCTGGCACAAGCGTTTTCCCGACTGACGGGCGTGGAAAAACTTACGGCTGCGGAAAAACGCAGAAGTATGAAAAAGCAGGTGGATCTCGGCAGAAAAACGCGGCTGGAAAATACGGAAAACGCATTCCGCATCGTCGATAAAAAGGCGGTTGCGGGCAAAAATATTTTGATTCTCGACGACGTGACGACCACGGGCGCGACGGCAAATTCGCTGGCGCGCGAACTGAAAAAGAGCGGGGCAGCGAAAGTTTACCTGCTTACCCTGGCTTCCGTTTCGTCCGAGAAAAAATCGGAAAATCAACGGGAAAGCGGTCTGCTTTCCGAAAAGGAGTGAATATGGGACTGATCAAATATCTTTTGGGCAGTGAAAACAGAAGGAATTTGCGGCGGCTGGATTCCATGTCGGACAAGGTGCTCGCGCTGGAAGACAAGTACAAGGCGATGACCGACGAACAGCTCAAAGCCATGACCGCGGAATTCAAAAACCGTCTCAAAAACGGGGAAACGCTGGAAGATATTTTATACGACGCGTTTGCCGTCGTCCGCGAAGCAGCGTGGCGCGTGCTCAACATGCGGCACTATAAAGTGCAGGTCATGGGCGGTATCTGTCTGCACCAGGGGCGGGTTGCCGAAATGAAGACCGGCGAAGGAAAAACCCTCGTCGCAACGCTCCCCGCGTATCTCAATGCGCTTACGGGGCAGGGCGTGCACATCGTAACGGTCAACGATTACCTTGCCAAGCGCGACGCCGAATGGATGGGCAAGATCTATAAATTTCTCAATCTTACGGTCGGTGTGGTCGTGCCGGGCATGGAGGACGACGAAAAGCGCAAGGCGTATGCCTGCGATATTCTTTACGGCACGAACAACGAACTCGGCTTCGATTATCTGCGCGACAACTTAAAAAGCCGCGTGAATCAGATGGTGCAGCGCGATCTGGTGTTCGCCATCGTCGACGAAGTGGACTCCATCCTGATCGATGAAGCGAGAACGCCGCTCATCATTTCGGGCAGAGGACAGGAATCGAGCGAAAAATACATTTCCGCCAACCGTTTTGTGAAGACGCTCGTGCCCGAAGAAGATTTCACCATCGACGTGAAGGAAAAGAGCGTGCAGATCACCGAAAGCGGTTCGGCAAAGGCGGAGCGTTTCTTCGGACTCACCAACCTTGCGGATATCGAAAACGCCGATCTGAACCACCATATCCAGCAGGCGCTCAAAGCGCACTACATTTTCAAACGGGATAACGATTACATCGTCAACGACGGAGAAGTCATCATCGTCGACGAATTCACCGGCCGTCTGATGATCGGCCGCCGCTATTCCGACGGTTTGCATCAGGCGATCGAAGCCAAGGAAAACGTGAAGATCCGCAACGAAAACAAAACCTACGCGACTATCACGTTCCAGAACTATTTCCGCCTTTACAAAAAACTTTCCGGTATGACGGGTACCGCCAAGACCGAGGAAGAGGAATTCCGTTCCATTTACGGGCTGGACGTTCTGGAAATTCCCACCAACCGCCCCGTCATCAGAAAGGATTTAAACGACGTCATCTATTCCACGGAAAAGGGAAAGATGAACGCCATTGCGGAAGAGATCGTCCGCCGTCACGAAAAAGGGCAGCCCGTGCTGATCGGTACGGTTACCGTCGAAAAGTCGGAGGAGATCTCCAAACTGCTTTTGAAAATGCGCGTAAAGCACAACGTGCTCAACGCGAAAAACCACGCCAAGGAAGCGGACATCATCGCGCAGGCGGGCAGGCTGGGCGCGGTTACCATCGCCACCAACATGGCCGGGCGCGGTACCGATATTCTGCTCGGCGGCAACCCGGAATTTCTGGCTAAACGAAAACTTCGCGAAGAGGGCGTGGATCCCGAAGCCATCGAGCTCGCCACTTCCTTCATCACCGACATCCCCGACGACATCAAGGAAATCAGAAAACATTACTGGGATGTTTACGAAGAATTCAAAAAACAGACCGACGCGGAAAAGGAAAAGGTCATCGCGGCGGGCGGGTTGCATATCCTGGGCACCGAGCGGCACGAATCGCGCCGTATCGATAACCAGCTCCGCGGACGAAGCGGCCGTCAGGGCGACGCCGGTTCTTCGCAGTTCTTTATCTCTCTCGAAGACGATCTCATCAAGCGTTTCGGCGGCGAAAGACTGCAGAGCGTTTATAATTTCTTCAAGGTCAAGGAAAACGAGCCGCTGCAGGCGAAAATGCTCTCGCGCAGTATCGAAAACGCGCAGAGGGCCATCGAGGGCAGAAACTTCGGTATCAGAAAGCACGTTCTGGAATACGACGACGTCATGAACAAACAAAGAGAAGTCATGTACGCGGAGCGTTTGAAAGTGCTGAAAGCCGAAAACGTGCACGAAGATATTCTGAAACTTATACCGGAATACGCCAAATATGTCGTATCCACGGCGATCGACAACGAAAACAAGCCCGAAACTTGGGATATCGGCGCACTCAACAAAGCGATCGAAGCAAAGCTTCTGCCGCCCGACAGCAACTTCATGACCAGGGAGCGCGCGCTGAACTGGGATTACGAGTATATGCTCACCCAGCTCAATCAGGCGATCGTGGACGCATACGAAGCCAAGATCGCGCGGTATAAGGAAGAGGGGCTTAACTTCTACGAAATCGAAAAGATCGTGCTTCTGAAAAACGTCGACGGCAAGTGGATCGACCATATTGACGCCATGGATCAGCTGAGAAAAGGAATTTCGCTGCGCTCCTACGGCGGCGTGGATCCCGTCATCGAGTATAAGAAAGAAGGGCGCGAGATGTTTGAAGATATGACCATCAGCATTCAGGACGACACCATCAGCGTGCTTTTGAAAGCGGAATTGCGAAAAGTGCCCGTGCGCCGTCCTGCGGTGGAGGACAGAAAGGATCTCGTGACCAATCAGGAAGGTCCCGCCGTACCCAAGCGCGCGGCGAAGAGCGTCGGCAGAAACGATCCCTGTCCCTGCGGAAGCGGCAAAAAATATAAAAATTGCTGCGGCAGAAACGTGTAAAAATAAGATATATTTAAATACATGAAAAGGCCCCTGCTACAGGGGCTTTTTCAAATTCCGCGGTGTTTTTTAGTTTCGCCGCCTGCGTCGGCAACGGCGCAGGCGGCGGGAACGAGCGCTTTTTTCGGGCAAGGCGTTGACAAGATTTGCCGAGCCGTGATAAAATCAATATAAATATAGAGGGAGGAAAAGCCGTGTGCAAGCTAAACGAAAATTATTTTAAAACAAACGAAAACGATAAAAAATATCAGAATATCGAATCCATCCTTTCGGAAGGGGAAAACATTCTGTGGCGGGGCAAACCGAAAAAGTCGGCGTTTGTCTGGGGCAAGGTGCTCGGCATGCTTCCTTTTGCGCTCATCTGGCTTTTATTCGACGGCGCGTTCATTGCGGTGCTTTGCGTGTTCGGCGACGCGCTGCCCACGCCTATGATCGTCGGCATAGGGGTTTTCTTTTTGTTTCACCTCTTGCCGGTGTGGATATGGGTTGCGAATGTCGTTACCGCAAACAGGCAGCACAAAAATCTGGAATATGCCTTTACCGACAGGCGTATCGTGGTCAAATCGGGTACGATCGGCATTGATTTTAAAAATATTTATTATGCGGATATCAGTTCGGTCAACGTCAAAGTAGGTTTGGTAGACCGCCTCTGTAAGGTGGGCGACATCTATATCAAGAGCCGCGAGGGCGCCACGGTGCTTTACGACATCGAAAACTGCTATTTTATAACCAACAAACTGCAGGAGATCACGCTCGATCTTAAAATGGACGCGTCCTTCCCCAATGCTCTGCGTCCCGAAACCAACAGAGGATTCAATACGAAATATACAAAATAAAAGGCGTTCTTCGATTTTACGGGCGGAGCCGAATTTTCGGCTCCGCCCGTGTGTTTTTGATATGATTTTTTACGAAAAATGCATTCATAACGCCGCCTTTTTGAAAGCGAACGGCGGAAAAACGCAAAATCGCGTTTTCCCGCCGAAAAATTTGAGCGTAAAAGCCGAAAAATTTGAGCGTAAAAAGTTTTTTGTTTGTTTTTTATAATCCGGGTTCATTTTCTTGACAACGGCAGAGGAAAAATCATACAATATAGTTGCGGTCGCAACGGTTGCGAGCGCACAGTTTTTTATCGGGAGGGAAAATATGCCCGCATTCATGAAACATCTGGGGGAGGTCTGGCGGTGTGCCAACCTTTACCGTACGGAAATGTACGAAACGCTCGGGATCGGCAGTTATCAGGATTCCTATATTCTGCACGTATGCCGCAACCCCGGCATTACGCAGGAACAGCTTTCCAAAATGATATTCATACATAAAAGCAACGTGGCGCGTCAGCTCAATTCTCTGGAGGAAAAAGGGTTTGTGGAGCGGCGCCCCGATCCGCACGACAAGCGCAATCTGCTGGTGTATCCCACCGAAAAAGCGCAAAGCGCCCTGCCCGTGATCCGCGAAGTGAACCGCCGTTGGAACGAAAGCATTCTGCAAGGGTTTACCGAAGAGGAAAAGGAAACCATCGCAAAATACATCGGCGTCCTTGCGGAAAACGCAAAGCGCGTGATCGAGCGCGAAAATGACGGAGACGTATCGCAATGAAAACGGTATTTTCCTATCTTTCGTCCTACAAAGCGCGCATGGCGTTCGGACTCTTTTTAAAGGCGGTAGGTACGTTTGCGGAACTCGTTTTGCCGCTCATCATGGCGTATATGATCGACGACGTCGCGCCTACGCAGAACGCGCTTGCGCTTTCCTTGTGGGGCGCGGCGATGCTGGTGTGCGCCGTCGCCGCGCTCGTCGGAAACGTGACGGCAAACCGAATGGCTTCCCGGGTGGCGCGCGATACGACCACGCGCCTTCGGAACGATCTTTTTGCAAAAATTCTGTCTTTATCGGCCCGTCAGATCGATGAAGTCACTTTGCCGTCGCTCGTGTCGCGCCTCTCCTCGGATACCTATAACGTGCACAATATGATCGGCATGATGCAAAGGCTCGGAATCCGCGCCCCGATTTTGCTTGTCGGCGGCGTTGCGCTCACCTTTACGGTCGACCCCGTGCTCGCGCTGGTTCTGCTCTTTACCGTGCCCGTTCTCACGATTATCGTGGTGTTCGTATCCAAACGCGGCATAGGGCTTTATACGCGGCTGCAGCGTTCGGTGGACAGCATGGTGCGCAAGGTGCGCGACGATTATACCGGCATACGCGTCATCAAAGCGCTTTCCAAAACGGAATACGAAAGCGAAACGTTCCGCAAGATCAACGAGGAAGTCGTCGCAAACGAAACCAAGGCGGGCGTGACGATGGGCGTTACAAATCCGCTGATGAACGCCGTGCTTAACCTTGGTATGGCGGCGGTTATTTTCGTCGGGGCGTACCGCGTGTCGGCAGGGCGCGTAAAAGTGGGGGACATCATCGCTTTTACGTCGTATTTCACCATTATTTTAAATGCCGTCATTTCGGTAAGCCGTATTTTCGTCAACTTTTCGAAAGGCGGCGCGTCGGCAAAGCGTATCGGCGCCATTTTGGAGCTTCCGCGGGATCTCATACCCGTGCCCGAAGAAAAGAAGGCGGAGGACGACGCTTTTATCCGCTTCGATCACGTAAGTTTTTCCTATAACGGCGCGCCGGCGCTGACGGATATTTCCTTTTCTTTGAAGAAAGGAGAATCGCTCGGCGTTATCGGCGCTACGGGGTGCGGAAAAAGCACGCTCGTCGCCCTTTTATTGCGTTTTTACGACGTGGATAAGGGAAAGATCACGATAGACGGCAAGGACGTGCGCGCTTACGGCGCCGAACTTTGCGAAAAATTCGGCGTGGTGTTTCAAAGCGATTTTCTGATGGCGGCAAGCGTAAAGGAAAACATCGGATTCGAGCGGGAGCTCACCGACGAGCAGATCGAACGGGCAGCCGAATATGCCAAAGCCGACAAGTTTATCCGCGCGCACGAAGGGTATGAGGGGATGCTGACGGCGCGCGGCGCAAATTTCAGCGGCGGGCAGAAGCAAAGGCTTCTCATTGCGCGCGCACTGGCTTCTTCTCCCGAAATTCTCGTATTGGACGATTCTTCCAGCGCGCTCGATTATAAAACCGACGCGCAGCTCCGTAAAACGCTTTTGCAAAACCTGCCCGAAACGACCATCATCATGATCGCGCAGAGGATCAGCTCGGTGAAATTTGCCGATAAAATCCTCGTTTTAGACGGCGGAAAGGCGGTGGGACTCGGCAGCGACGAAGAACTGATGCGAACCTGCGAGGTATACCGCCGCATATATGCGTCCCAGCACGAAGGGGGTGAAGCGTATGACGGAATTTAAAAAACCCCGCATGAGCAGGGCGAGCAGAAAAGCCGTTATCGCGCGGCTCGCCCGCTATTATGCGCGCTATAAATTCAGCGTGCTCGCCGCGCTTATCTTGATGATCGGAAGCAACCTTTTCGCCTTGCTCGGTCCCTATCTTACGGGCAAGGCGATCGACGCGATCGACTTACAATCGGGCGTGGACTTTGCCGCCGTTACCAGATATTGCGTGTGGATGGCGATATTTTACGTCGTTTCCTCGATTTTTTCCTACGTCCTTTCGGTGCTGATGATCCGCCTGAGCCAGAAAATAGTCAGGAGCATGCGGCAGGACGTTTTCGATAAAATTCTGTCTTTGCCCGTCGGTGCGCTCGACCGTTTGCAGGCGGGCGATCTCATCAACCGTATTTCCTACGATATCGATACCGTCAATGCCTCGCTGTCCAACGATATCTTGCAAGCCGCTACGGGGATCATCACCATCGTCGGCACGCTGGTCGGCATGGCGCTCACGTCCCTGCCGCTTCTCGGCGTGTTCATCGTCACCGTGCCGATTTCGGTATTCATCGCGATCAAGCGCAGTAAAGCGGTGCGTCCGCTCTTCCGCAAACGCTCGCAAAAACTTGCGGAACTCAACGGCTTTTCCGAAGAAATGCTGTCCGGATTGAAAACCATAAGGGCGTATGGCCGTGAAAAGGAAATCCTCGATAAATTCCGCAAGAAAAACGAAGAGGCGGCGAACGCTTATTACGACGCCGATTATCTCGGCAGCCTGATCGGGCCGTCGGTCAACTTCGTAAACAATTTGGGCACGGTGCTCATCAGCACGGGGGGCGTGTTCTTTTACCTTTTCAATCTCATCTCCATCGGCGATATTTCGGCGTTTTTGCTCTATGCGCGTAAATTTTCCGGTCCCGTCAACGAGTACGCCAACATATTGGGCGAAATTCAATCCGCCCTTGCCGCCGCGGAGCGGGTGTTCCGTCTGCTCGACGGCGAATCGGAAAAAGCCGACGACCCGGACGCCGTCGTTCTGGAAGAAACCGAAGGAAAACTGCGTTTTGAAAACGTCAGCTTTTCCTACGACGGGGAAACGCCCGTCATCGAAAACCTTTCCTTTACGGCAAATCCGGGGCAGGTCGTCGCCATCGTGGGACCTACGGGAGCGGGAAAGACCACGCTCGTCAATCTGATGATGCGCTTTTACGACGTTACCGATGGCAAAATAGAGCTGGACGGGACGGACATTCGGCGTTATACCCGCAAGAGCCTTCGCGCGGCGTTCACCATGGTGTTGCAGGACACGTGGCTTTTTGAGGACACGATCTTCGAAAACATCGCTTACGGAAAGGAAAACGCCACGGCGGAGGAGGTGGAGCGCGCCGCGGAAGGGGCGCACATCGCGGAGTATATCCGTTCCCTGCCCGATGGATACAAAACGGCGATCACCGACGGCGGCGTAAATCTTTCCAAGGGGCAAAAACAGCTTATGACCATCGCCCGCGCCATGCTTTCCCCTGCAAAAATGCTCATTTTAGACGAGGCGACGAGTAACGTCGACACCCGCACGGAAATTTTGATACGCGACGCCATGAACAATCTCATGCGGGGGCGCACGAGTTTCGTCATCGCGCACAGGCTGACCACCGTCAGGAACGCCGACCTCATTTTGGTGGTAAAGGACGGCAACATCGTGGAGCGCGGAAAGCACGAAGAGCTTCTGGAAAAAGGCGGTTTTTACGCGGAAATATATTCCGCGCAGTTTCAATGAGCCGTTATTTTATCAACCGTTTGCGCTGAAGCCGATCGGATTTTCAATCTGTTTTTCCGCCGCGCCGCTCGATCAACGAGCGGCGCGGCTTTTGCTTCATGAAATAAATGCGGCGGGAGTTTAATTGACATCATTTTTACATTATGTTATAATGAACCTCGTTCGGAAAAACGGCGGGGGACTTTTGCCGCCGCGAATTTCGGATAATATGATATTGTTTACGCAAGAAGGAAAGAAAAATGCTGGCATTACAGATATTGTTTCTTGTCGTGGGAATGCTGCTGCTCGTGAAAGGTGCGGACTGGTTTGTGGACGGAAGCGCGGGCGTGGCTCACAAATGTAAGATTTCCACGCTGGTCATCGGGCTGACGGTCGTGGCGTTCGGCACAAGCGCGCCGGAACTTGCGGTGTCGGTTACTTCCGCGATTCAAAAGTCCACCGAAATCGCCATCGGCAACGTCGTCGGCAGCAATATCGTAAACATCCTGCTTATTTTGGGGGTTTCCGCGCTGATCAGACCTTTGCCCGTGCAGAAAAGTTCCTTAAAACTCGATTTTCCCGTCATGCTTCTCGCCACCGCTCTGCTTATCGTGCTGGGACTTTGGCAATATACGTTGCAATGGTGGGACGGACTTATCCTGTTGGCGGTATTTTCCGTTTACATGACCATTCTTCTGACGCAGGCGAAAAAGGAACAGAAAAAGCTGAAGGCGACGGCCGATGCGCAGAGTCCAGCCGTTATGGAGATCGCGCCGAAAGGAAAAGTACAGGCATGGTTTTTCCGCATGAAAAAATACGTCTGGTTTCTCATCGTGCTCATCGCGGTGGGGCTGGGCATGGTGGTCGGCGGCAGTATGCTGTTCGTCGACGCGGCAAAATACATCGCCTCCTATGCGGGCGTGCCCGAACGCGTCATCGGACTGACGGTCGTTGCAATAGGAACGTCCCTTCCCGAACTCGTCACCTCCGTGGTCGCGGCGATCAAAAAAGAATCGGATATCGCGGTCGGCAACATCATCGGCAGCAACATTTTCAATATTTTCGTGGTGGCGGGGGCTTCGGCGCTCTTTTATCCGCTCACGTTTACGCAGATGAATCTCATCGACGCGCTCGTGGCGTTCGGAGCGGCGGCGCTCTTGTACTTCTTCTCGCTGATGAAAGGCGATAAAATCAGAAGATATGCCGGCGTAATCATGCTTTTATGCTGTATCGGATATTACGTTTATCTGTTTATGAATTAGTTTGCTTGACAAGTTTTGCGCACTGTGTTAAAATTTTCGTAAAATATGGAGGTTTTTATGATAAAAATCGACGATTATAAAATTAAGATAAAGGAACTTAAGCGACTCCTCACGGAAGCAGGATACTCTCTTTGACTTGGACCGTCTGAGAAAAGAGCTTGCGGAAAAGAAAGCGGAGTCCGAAAAAGAAGAAGTCTGGTCCGATCTGAAACGTTCCCAGCAGCTCGCCAAGGAGATCGCGGCCATCGAAAGCAAAACGGAAACGTTCGATAAAGCGGAAAAGGCGATCGCCGATACGGAGGAGATCCTTTCCCTTTTGGAAGAGGAAGAAGACGACAGCCTTGTCGAAGAGCTCGACAAGGAGCTTTCCGCCGCTTCGCAGAATATCGAGGAAATGCATTTAAAGGCGCTTCTCGGCGGCAAGTACGACGCGAACAACGCCATCATGACGCTGCACGCGGGCGCGGGCGGCACGGAAGCGTGCGACTGGGTTTCCATGCTCTACCGCATGTATATGCGTTACGGCGAAAGGCAGGGCTATAAGGTGTTCGAACTCGATCGCCTGGACGGCGACGAGGCGGGCATTAAGAGCGTTACTTTAAAATTCGAAGGGCTTTACGCTTACGGCTATCTGCGCGCCGAAAAGGGCGTGCACCGTCTGGTGCGCATTTCGCCTTTCGACGCCAACAAACGCCGTCATACGTCTTTTGCTTCCATCGAAGTGATGCCGGAAATCGAAGACGAGGGCGAAATTCAGATCCGTCCGGAAGATTTGAAAATCGATACGTATCGGAGCGGCGGCGCGGGCGGACAGCACATTAACAAGACGGACAGCGCGGTGCGTATCACGCACTTGCCCACGGGTATCGTCGTTGCTTGTCAGAACGAGCGTTCGCAGGTGCAGAACAAAGAGCAGGCGATGAAAATGCTGATGAGCAAGCTCATCGAAAGGCGTGAAAGCGAACGTCTCGAAAAGGAACAGAGCATAAAAGGCGAGATCAAAAAGATCGAATGGGGCAGTCAGATCAGAAGTTACGTGTTCTGTCCCTATACCATGGTGAAAGACCATCGCACGGGCTGCGAGACGGGCAACGTGGAAGCGGTCATGGACGGCGAAATTCAGGAATTCATCATCGACTATCTGAAAAAGTCGCAATAAAAGGCGGAAAAGGGTCATGCAACTGAAAAAAGACGCCGTCATACTCGGAATCGAAACTTCCTGCGACGAAACCGCCGCGGGAATCGTGCGGGGCGGCAGGGAGATTCTTGCGGACGAAATCATTTCTTCGGCGACGGAACACGTGCGCTTCGGCGGCGTGGTGCCGGAAATCGCCTCCCGCGCGCATACGGAAGCCGTGCTGGAAGCGACAAAGCGCGCCCTTGCGTCGTCGAACCTGGGCTTTTC
>CALVXL010000022.1 GCA_944369635.1 uncultured Clostridia bacterium | reverse complement strand
CTCGTCACCAAAAATTCCTTCCGTTTTCTTAATACGCTTTACAATCTCGGCAGTGCGCCGGAACCGAATCTTACGGTGCTCTGGTCGCAAAATCTGCCGCAAAATTTCAAAAAGTACGCCGCGCGCGTTTCGGTGGAAACTGATTCCATTCAGTACGAAAACGACGATCTCATGCGCCGCGAAGGCGGGGACGATTACGCCATCGCCTGTTGCGTCAGTCGCATGAAGGTCGGCAAACAAATGCAGTTCTTCGGCGCGCGTTGCAATTTGCCGAAAACGTTGCTTATGGCGCTCAACGGCGGTATAGACGAGCGTTATTTCATGCAGGTGGGGCCGAAAATGCCCGTCTACGAGGGCGAAGTGCTGGAATACGATAAAGTTATGGAGCGCTTCGATTTCTACCTTGCATGGCTTGCGAGAACCTACGTGAACACGATGAACGTCATTCACTTCATGCACGATAAATACGCTTACGAAAAGTTGCAGATGGCTTTGCACGATACCTATGTCGATCGGCTCATGGCGTTCGGAATCGCGGGGCTCAGCGTCATCGCCGATTCGCTTTCCGCCATCAAATACGCTAAAGTCAAGCCCATCAAAAACGAACAGGGGATTATCGTAGATTTCGAAACGACGGGCGATTTCCCCAAATTCGGCAACGACGACGACCGTGTGGACTCCATTGCGCAGGAAATTTTCGAAAAGGTCTATAAAGAACTTTGCAAAACGCCCGCATATCGCGGCGCAAAGCACACGCTTTCCGCTTTGACCATTACTTCCAACGTCGTTTACGGAAAGAAGACGGGCGCGACGCCTGACGGAAGAAAGGCGGGAGAGCCCTTTGCGCCGGGCGCAAACCCGATGCATAACCGCGAAACGCACGGGGCGCTCGCGTCGCTCAATTCCGTGGCGAAACTTTCCTACGATTACGGCAAGGACGGCATTTCCAATACCTTCTCCATCGTGCCTTCCGCCCTCGGAAAGACAGAAGAAGAAAAGGTCAATAATTTGGTCGCCATTCTCGACGGTTATTTCGCACAGGACGCCCACCATTTAAACGTCAATGTTTTGAATCGTGAAAAGCTTGTGGAAGCGATGGAAGATCCCGAAAAATATCCGAATCTCACGATCCGCGTTTCGGGCTATGCGGTGAACTTCAACAAGCTTACCAAGGAACAGCAAAGGGAGGTCATTTCCCGCACGTTCCACACGGCGGTGTGATATGAAGGGGATCGTTTCTTCCTTTCAATCCCTCGGCACACTGGACGGTCCGGGGGTGCGCGCGGTGGTGTTTGCCGCGGGCTGTCCGCTCAGGTGTATTTATTGTCATAACCCCGAAACGTGGGAGATGAAGGGGGAGGAAGTGGACGCGGAAACGCTCGTGCAAAAAATCTTGCGTTTCAAACCCTTTATCAAAAACGGCGGCGTTACGTTCAGCGGAGGCGAACCTCTTCTGCAGGGCGCCTTTTTCGCGGAGGTTGCCGAGCGGCTGAAAAAAGAAAATCTGCACGTGGCGCTGGATACGAGCGGAAACTTTTCGGACAATTCTACCGAACGGCTCGTGCGGGCGGTCGATCTTATTATCCTTGACGTCAAGTTTGTTTCGGAAAGCGACTATAAAAAATATACGGGCGGAAGTTTGGAAAAAACGCTTGCCTTTTTGGCTCTTGCAAAGCGCGAAAATAAGCGCGTTTGGATTCGGCAGGTCGTGGTGAAAGGGTTGACCGACAGCGACGAAAACGTCCGCAAGCTGAAAGAAATTTTAAGGCCTTTTTCCGATTGCATCGATAAAATCGAGTTTCTTCCGTTTCGGAAAATCTGCCTTGAAAAGTATGATAGAATGAATATCGATTTTCCCTTGAAAAATCTGGAGGAAACCGATACGATTACGTTAGATAGAATGAATGCCGTTTTAGCAGAAAATAACAGCTGAAACGGCTTTTTTTATTTTGTGCTTGAAAAACGGAAAAAAGCGTTGTATAATAGAACCATGAAACGCTTTATCATCGCCCTCGACGAGGGCACGACAAGCACCCGCGCGGTGCTTTACGATCTGGAAAAAAAGAAGATCGCGCGCATCGCTTCCCGTCCGCTCGAACAGTTTTATCCCAAGCCCGGATACGTGGAAGAAAATGCCGCCGAGATTTATGCCGAAACGCTTTCCGCGCTTGCCGAAACCATCGAGAGCGTTGCCGACACCGCGGAGATCAGCGGCATAGGAATCACCAACCAACGCGAAACGGTCATCATGTGGAACAGGAAAACGGGGCGTCCGATCTACAACGCCATCGTATGGCAGTGCCGCCGCACGGCAGAAGCGTGCGAGAAGATCAAGGAGGAATATTCCGAACTCATCTACCGCAAGACGGGACTCATTCCCGACGCTTATTTTTCCGCTACAAAGATCAGATGGCTGCTCGACAACGTGCCGCAGGCGAAAAAACTTCTCAAGGAAAATAACCTTTGCGTCGGCACGGTGGATTCGTACCTGATCTTTAAATTGACGGGCGGCAAGGCGTTCGTTACCGACGCCACAAACGCTTCGCGCACCATGCTTTTCAACATTCATACGCAAGAGTGGGATAAGGAGCTTTTGGAGCTTTTTTCCATTCCCGAAAGCATACTTCCCGAAGTTAAAGACAGCGCGGCAAAGGTCGGTGAATTTGAATACGAAAGCGCAAAAATTCCCATTTGCGGTATCGCGGGCGATCAGCAGTCGGCGCTGTTCGGACAATGCTGTTTTGGCGAAGGATCGGTCAAAATTACATACGGGACGGGCATGTTCATGCTCTATAATATCGGCGAAAATACGCCGCCGGAAAACGACCTTGTGCTCACTACGGTTGCGTACCGCATCGGCGGCAAAACCACATATGCGTTGGAAGGCAGCGTGTTCAATGCGGGCAGCGCGGTGCAGTGGATACGCGACGAGCTGAACCTCACAAGCAAGGCTTCTCATACCGAGCGCATGGCGAAAAAGGTCAAGGATAACGGCGGGGTGTATATCGTGCCGGCTTTTACGGGGCTCGGCGCGCCGTATTGGGACAGCGAGGCGCGCGGTATCATCACGGGGCTCACGCGCGGCGTCAATAAAAATCATATCGCCCGCGCCGTGCTGGAAGCTATGGCTTATTCCGCGCGCGATCTTTCGGGCGTAATGGAAAAGATCAGCGGTTATGAGCCTAAGGTCATTCGCGCGGACGGCGGCGCGAGCCGAAACGATTTTCTCATGCAGTTTCAATCGGACGTACTGGGCGTTGCGGTCGATCGCCCCGAAGAGAGCGAAAGCACCGCGCTCGGCGCGGTGTATCTCTGCGCCATCGGGCTGGGCATTTTTAAGCAGGAAGAGCTTTCTTCGCTCAGAAAAACGGAAAAGCTTTTTTCGCCTTCTGACGACAGGGCGTATTTCGATAAGCTTTACGAGGGGTGGAACAAGGCTGTAAAGCAGTGTCTTTATAAAGGAGAATAAATGGAACAATATAAAATCGAAGCATTCGACGGCAAGGCAATTTCCGTTACGGAATGGAAGCCCGCGGGGGAAATCCGCGGCGTCGTGCAGATATCGCACGGCATGGTGGAACATTCGCTGCGCTACAACGAAACGGCGGAGCGGCTCAACGAACGCGGTTTTCTGGTATTTGCGGACGATCACAGGGCGCACGGGGAAACGGATAAGGATTCCCTTGGGTATTCCGACGGCGATATTTTCGAAAATACGCTGCGCGATCTCAATCGGCTGACGAAACGTTATAAAAATGTTTATCCCGATAAAAAGCTTGTGCTGTTCGGGCACAGTTACGGTTCGTTTCTGGCACAGGCGTATATACAGCGGTATAGGCTGCATGATGCCGCCGTCATCGGCGGAAGCGCGCGGATGAATCCATTGTTGTCTTTTGGCGGCAAAATCGTTTCGTCGCTGGGATGCGCATTGAAAGGAAAGCAGGCAAAGGCTTATCTGATGAACAAAATGACGTTTTCGGCGTATAATAAAAAGTTTTCCGAAGGGAATTTTGTCAGTCCCGTCCCCGCGGAAGCGGAGCGCTACGCTTCCGATCCGTATTGCTCGTTTATTTGCAGTTATAATTTTTACAAAAGTTTCATGAGCGCGCTTTGCGGCCTTTACACAAAGCGCGGGCTTGCGCGAATCGACAAGGATAAGCCGCTTTTGCTTTTATCGGGGGCGAAAGACCCCGTGGGGAATTTCGGCAAAGACGTGGAAAGACTGTTTGAAACTTATAAAAAAGCAGGCATAAAGGACGTAACGCTTAAAATTTTGCCGAATACGCGGCACGAATATTTTAACGATGTGGAAAAGGAGGAAGCGTACGCGGCGTTTATCGAATTTATCGAGCGCGTAACGCAATAGGTTATGGAATACGTAAAATTCAAAGATAAAATCGTGTTGAGAATCGACCGCGGGGAAGAAATCGTTTCTTTGATCGCGGCGGTCTGTGAAAGGGAAAAAGTGAAACTCGCATTTGTCAACGGAATCGGCGCGGCGCAGTACGTCAAAGCGGGCTATTTTTCCGTGGCGGAAAAAAACTACAACGTGAACGAATATAAAGGCGATCTTGAAATTTTATCACTCATGGGCAATATTACGCAAAAGGACGGCAAAGTCTATACGCATTTTCATATTTGTTTCGCAACCGAAGACGGCGTTGCGCACGGCGGACATTTGAATGAATGCGTTATCGGCGGTACGGGGGAAATCGAAATCGCCTTGATAGACGGAAAAGTCGGCAGAAAATTTGACGAAGACGTCGGGCTCAATGTCTTCGCTTTTGAAAAACAAGCAAAATTTTGATTGCGAATTAACGGTTCGTTTTTTTGCGTGCATTAATTCATAGGGTTATATTAAATCCGTAAAAAGTGGTTAACGTAAAACGTTAATCATTTTTTTATATTCGATGTAATATAAATTTGATTGTAAAAATTCATCCTTGACGAGAAACATTTTTTATTGTAATATTAATATAACAAGAAAAAGATAAGCCGCGTTCGGCAAGGTCGGGCGGTAACGATTCGAAAAAGCATATATCGAATGTTTTTACGGGTTTGTTGTTTATTTTTTTGTTTAATGTTTGCGCTTTAATAGGCGTAAAAAAGGAGGAGATTATGATGAAGCGTTGTGCTTGGATGGTATTTATTTTACTTTTATTGGGTTCATTCATTGGTGGCAGTTTAGAACTATTTTGTCGATTGGAATCAAGAATTAGTATTTTAATAACGCTAACACCTGTAAGTATATTTTGTATTTTGTCTGTTATCATAAGTATCGTCAGCGGTAAACGTATGCGGAAAATGGTGGAAAGGAAAGAATACGATAAAGTTCTTTCGCTGTCGAATAAACTGCAAAAATGGTTTTACGGCGGTAAGAGAGACAGCGTTTATCATGCGAATTATGCCGGAGTGTACTTTATGAAAGGCGACGACGTCAGATTTCAGGACGAAAGCGAGCAAATCGTAGATTCAAGATTCTTGTATGCAAAATATTTTTACCGCACGATGTACTATGTGCTTTATCATAACGAAACTCTTGCAAAAGAGAATTATAATCTGTATTTAAGTACGTCTTACGCCGCAAAAAATCCGAATAAAGTGAAAGAGTTGGAGCTTTTGCTCAAAGTTTTGTCTTGCGACGGACAGGAAAAAAACGACGCGGTGGACGCGGCGCTGGCGGTAGTAAAAAACGATCGTATGCGTAACTTTTTGCTTGCGGAAAAGAATTCGGAAGTTTAAAAGAAGAAAAAACTTTTAACAAAAATGTTTTACGGAACGGAAATTTTCTATTTTTATGAATAAGAGGGGAGAAGTAAATGGGCGAAGGAAAAAGAAAGTTGAAAAGAAAAGGTTTTCTCGTCGGGTTTTTTATCTGTTTGTTTCTTGCAATGCCGTATTTTGCTTTAATGATTGTTATTGTACCTAATGTTGTGGATGCGGACGATATAAAAGAGTGTTGCGGAACAGTCGATAAAGCAAATTAATTATATAATTAGGACGTAATATATGATTGAATTTAGCGGGCAAATTTTGGATAGTGTTCAAATTGATAGAGCGAAGCGCTTGATAAAATATGAAACAATGCTCTGTAGTGTAAGCGGAATAGGAATTG
>CALVXL010000021.1 GCA_944369635.1 uncultured Clostridia bacterium | reverse complement strand
TTTTGCATAATTCCTCCGTTTGTTTTATTTGTTGCAACTGGCAGGTCGCAACTTTTATTATATACAAACGGAGGAATTTTCTCAACGGTTAACCTTTTCTGAACCCCTAGACTATCTAGGGGTTTTTGTTACACAATTAAGCCGCCGCGTAAATTTTGCGCGGCGGCTCTTATATCTATCTTTTTTTGAGCCTGTACCGATTTATAGGAACAATCCTGATATCGGCGTCAAATCATTGACCCAAAATCATCAGCTTTTTATGGAGTTCCTTATCTAAGAGCATGACCATTCCGTCCAGCTCGTCGTCGCCGAGCACACTGCAACGCCCGTCTTCATACTGCTTGTCGATAAGTTCCTTGATCTTCGCTACAATCGGCTCGTTTTTACTGATTTTGTATTCATCGGGAAGATCGTAATATTCGTTGATCCAGTATGCGATCCCCGCAAGACCGCTGGAATTGTTGATGGAAACGTGCATCGGTCGGTTAAGGATCTTTTTCGTATCGAAGATATTGTAGATCTCCTCGTCTTTCAGCATACCGTCGGCGTGAATGCCCGCACGTGTGGAATTGAAGCTTCTGCCCACAAACGGCGTTCTCGGCGGAATGACGTAACCGATCTCCTTTTCAAAATATTCTGCGATTTCGGTGATGGCGGTAAAATCCATACCGTCGTCAGTCCCGCGAATGGAAGCATATTCGATCGCCATCGCCTCGAGCGGACAGTTACCCGTTCTTTCCCCGATGCCGAGGAGCGAACAGTTGATCGCGGCGCAACCGTACAGCCAAGCAGTGGTGGCGTTCGTAACCACTTTATAAAAATCGTTGTGTCCGTGCCATTCCAATAGTTCGCTGGGCACGCCCGAATAGTAGTTGAGCCCGTAGATAATGCCTTGCACGCTGCGGGGCAACGCGCTGCCGGGATACGTGACGCCGAACCCCATGGTATCGCACGCTCTGATCTTGATGGGGATACCGCTTTCTTTTGAAAGCCTCATCAACTCGGAAGCGAAAGGCACGACGAACCCGTAAAAGTCCGCGCGGGTGATATCTTCAAAGTGGCAACGGGGTTTAACCCCCGCAGACAAAGCGTCTTTGACGATGCCGAGATATTTATCCAACGCCTGCGAGCGCGTGAGATTCATTTTTTTGAAAATATGATAGTCCGAACAGCTGACAAGAACGCCCGTTTCCTTGATGTTCATGCTCTTGACAAGCTCAAAGTCCTTTTTGTTCGCGCGGATCCAGCTGGTAACTTCCGGAAACTTTAGTCCGAGCGACATACAAGCTTCCGCCGCCTTTCTGTCTTTTTCGGAATACAGAAAAAATTCCGACTGTCTGATCAGCCCTTTCTTCCCGCCGAGCTTCGCCATGAGCTTATAAAGATCGACGATCTGCTTGACGGTAAAAGGCGAAGTGGACTGCTGTCCGTCGCGGAACGTGGTATCCGTTATCCAGATCTCCGAAGGCGGATTCATCGGCACGTTACGGAAGTTGAAAATCACCTTCGGAACGCTGGAATATTCGAAAACGTCCCTGAAAAGTTGCGGCTCCGCAACGTCCTGCAATTCGTATTCGTAGGTTTTTTCCTGCAATACGTTTTTGTTTTTGTTAAATTCAATCATCTTTCTTCCCTTATTTCAATTCGTTGATAAAACTTTCCAGCCGATCGAGCCCTTCTTTAATGTCTTCGAGCGAGATCGCATAGGAAAGGCGCACGGACTTATCGTCGCCGAAAGCGATACCCGGCACGAGCGCAACGCCTTTTTTCAGCGCGGCGTTTGCAAAGGAAATCGAAGAATCGACCTTTTCGCCGTCAAAGCTCTTGCCGTAAAGCGCCGACACATCCATAAAGAGATAAAACGCCCCTTTCGGTTCGGCGCAGACGACGCCCTTCATCTTCTTTACGCGTTCCACCATGTATCTGCGGCGTTCGTCAAAAGTCTTTTTCATATTCGCAATAAATTCTTCCCCGCCGTTCAGCGCCGCCACGGACGCGTACTGCGCGATGGAACAGGGATTGCTTGCCGTATGCGACTGCATGCTGGAAATGGCTTTAGCCATGTTTTTCGGCGCGGCAAGATAACCGATTCTCCAGCCCGTCATGGAATAAGTTTTGCTCATGCCGTTGACGACGATGGTCTGCTCCTTGACTTTTTCGCTGTACTGTGCGATAGAATAATGCTCCACACCGTAAACGAGCTTTTCGTAAATCTCGTCGGCAATAACGTAAATGCCGCTTTCCTCCACGAATTTCGCGATGTCTTCCACTTCCTCTTTGCTGTATACGGCGCCCGTCGGGTTGTTGGGAGAATTGAAAATAAGACACTTCGTCTTCGGCGTGCAGGCTTTTTTGAGATCTTCCGCCGTCACTTTATAGCCCTTCTCCTTTCCCGCGGGCACATAGACGGTTTTTCCGCCGGCAAGAGCGACGAGTTCGGGATAGGTCAGCCAATAAGGCGAAGGAAGCAAAACCTCGTCTCCTTCTTCCACGATAGCTTCGATTGCAAGATAAAGAGAACTCTTTGCACCGGAGGATACGACGATCTGATCTTCGGTATAGTCGAGATCGTTGTCTTTTTTAAACTTGGCGCAAATCGCTTTTTTCAGTTCGGGCATGCCCGACGCGGGCGTATATTTGGTAAAACCGATATCGAGCGCTTTTTTCGCCGCTTCGATGATATAGTCGGGAGTATTGAAATCGGGTTCTCCAGCACCGAAACCGATGACGGAGATTCCTTCCGCTTTCATTTTTTTCGCTTTAGCGGTGATTTCCAGCGTAAGCGAGGGCGCGATGTTCTTGACTCTTTTCGTGATTTCCATGGTATTTCTCCTTAAACGTTTATTCTTCGTCGCTGCCCGCGGCGAGTTTGGCTTCTCTGTCGGCGATCTGCAGGGCATTGATCATCTCTTCCATATCGCCCATCATGAAGGTATCCAGCGTATAAAGCGTACACCCGATCCTGTGATCGGTCACCCTGCCCTGCGGAAAATTATATGTTCTGATGCGTTCCGAACGATCCCCCGTGCCGATCTGCGAACGGCGGTTGTCGGAATATTCCTTTTCGTATTTGCTCTGATAATAATCGTAAAGGCGGCTCTTCATGATACGCATCGCCTTTTCCCTGTTTTTGGTTTGCGAACGCTCGTCCTGACAAAGCACGACGATGCCCGTAGGAAGGTGCGTCATACGGATACAGGACTCCGTTTTATTGACATGCTGTCCGCCCGCACCGCTCGACCGAAGCGTATCGATTTTTAAATCTTTTTCATCGATATTGACTTCCACGTCCTCCACTTCGGGCAGTACCGCGACGGTTGCCGTGGAAGTGTGCACCCTGCCCTGCGATTCCGTTTCGGGAACGCGCTGCACGCGGTGCACGCCGCTTTCGTATTTTAACTTGGAATAAACCCCCCGTCCGGAAATGGAAAACACCACTTCCTTCATGCCGCCGAGCTCCGTTTCGTTGCTGTCCATATCCTCGCATTTCCAGCGGTTCATTTCGGCATATTTTAAATACATTTTGTACAATTCGTAAGCAAAAAGGCTCGCTTCTTCTCCGCCCGCACCTGCGCGGATTTCCATAATGACGTTTTTGTCGTCGTTGGGGTCTTTCGGAATGAGCAGGATACGAAGTTCCGCCGCAATCGCTTCCAAACGGTCTTTGCAGGAATATACTTCTTCGGAAAGCATTTCCTTCATCTCCTTGTCGGTTTCCGTTTCCAGCATTTCCTTTGCGGCTTCCTGCTCTCCGAGCACTTTTTTATATTCGAGGTACTTTTCCACCGTTTCCCGCATATCGGCAAGTTCTTTCGTATACGCTTTCCACTCGTCCATACGGGAAATGACTTCGCTGTCCCCCGTAAGCTCGGTCAATCTGTTGTATCGCTCCAACATTTTATCGAGTTTTTTAAACATTAAAACACCGCCTTCACGATCCTGTCTTTTCCGTTTATATCTTTGATGATTTCCGCATTTTCAAACATGGAGGCAACATCATTGGCCTGATCTTCCCCGCATTCCGCAAAAAGATACCCGCCCGCATTGATATGCTCCTTCGCTTCCGCCGCGATCCGCTTATAAAATTCCAGCCCGTCTTCCCCGCCGTCCAATGCGAGCACGGGTTCGAATTCTCGGATTTCTCTTTGCAGTTTATCGATATCGCCCCGCTTGACATAAGGCGGATTGGTCACGATTACGTCAAATTTCCGCCCTTGCAGATTTTCAAACAGATCGCCCTTGATAAATTCTAATTCCGCGCCATTCATTTCGGCATTTTCCTCTGCAAGTTCCAACGCCTTGAGCGAAATGTCGGAAGCCGTAACTTTCGCGCCGCTCTTTTTGGCTATCGCAACGGCGATCGCGCCGCTTCCCGTACAAAGATCGAGCACAGTCTTCGTTTCGTCAAGCGTTTTCAGCGCGTGCTCGACAAGTTCTTCCGTTTCGGGACGCGGAATCAGCGCGCGCTCGTCTACTTTAATCTTATATCCGTAAAACTCCGTATCGCCCACGCAATACCAAAGCGGTCGGCCCGTCAGGCGTTCTTTCAAAAGTTTGTAAACCTTATCCGCATTTTTCGGGGTTACGACGGCATCGGAATACACTTCCGAACGCTTTATGCCGAGCGTTAAGGATACGATCCATTCCGCTTCCGCATCCTCGTCTATCCCCGCCGCTTTCAGCTGTCTTTTGACTTCTTCCGTAATATCCTTGCGTTTTTTCGCGGACATAAATTTTTGCGGGGGAATGGTCGGATCGGCATCCATTTCCATCACTTTGTTAAAAGCGGTGATCGCCACTTCCAGCATCTCGTCGTCCGGTTCGCGCGTCGTTATCTTCTGTAAAAGCATTCCCGGCCATTTGAGCGGCAGAACGATTTTGGAATCGGTTTTCGCCAGCGCTTTTAAAAGCTCATAGGAAAGCCCTGCCACGACGGGAAGAAGCGCAATTTTTAAAAGTACGCGCCAAATCCTTTCGACGGATATGCCGTATGCACCGAAAATCGCTTCCACGGCGGCAAAGACCAGAATGGATATGACGATGACAAACACCATAAAAGTCGTACCGCAGCGATCGTGTATGCGCGAACACGTTCTCGCATTTTCCGGCGTGAGCGGCAAGTCCTTTTCGTAACAGGCAATCGTCTTGTGTTCCGCGCCGTGATACATAAAAAGCCGCCTGACGTCCTTCATCAAAGATATCAAAAGAATATATCCCACGAAAACGAGTATCTTAAACCCGCCCTCGATAAAGTTTTTTGCCACGACGGAAAAATGAAATCCGTTGCCGACGATCAGTTCAATTCCCCTTCTGCACCAGATCGGCAGAAGCACGAAAAGCCCCACCGCCAGCGCGACGCCGAGAAGCGCGGACAAGAACAACACGACGTTCATCACGTTGACTTTAAAGGTCTTTGCCAGCCACTTTTCGAACCTGGAAGGCTCGCCCTCGCCGAACACTTCGGCGGAGCGCATAAGCGTTTTCATGCCCGTAACGAAGGAAGAAACGAAGCTGACCACGCCGCGGATAATGGGGAAACGCAATATTTTTTTCTGCTTTTCGGGCGGGGTGATCCGGACGCTTTCCACGCGGATAATGCCGTCCGCATCGCGGACGGCGGTCGCCATAGCGCTCCTGCCGCGCATCATCACGCCTTCCATCACCGCCTGTCCGCCGACAGACGTCTTTTTGACCTTTTTGTCCTTTTCTTTTTTCAAAACGCTTCCCTCTCGCGATGTAAAAAAAACGACTTCAAGCGTAGATAGACTTGAAGCCGATATTTCTGGCTATTGCTGATCGATTCCGTATCTCTTGTTAAACTTATCTACTCGGCCGCCGGTGTCAACAAGTTTCTGCTTGCCCGTGAAAAACGGATGACATTTACTGCAAATTTCCACTTTGATCGTATCGGTGTTTTTCGTCGAACCCGTTTTGAAAGTTTCGCCGCAAGCACATACGACCGTTACTTCGTGGTAATTCGGATGCACGTCTTTCTTCATAAGATTTCACCTCTTTCTGCTTTATTTTACCTTACGCTTTCGCTATTTTAAGATTTCTAAGAAATTATATAATATTTTTTTATTTAAGTCAACTTATTTTTATACCGATAGCCAAAAAATTTTACTTATGCGATTTACTTGATTTATTTTGGCTTTTGGAGTATACTTAATTTCGTTAAAAGCCGAAAGTACGCTTGTATTTTGCGGCGAAAACGGAGGTATTATGCAAGGTTGGCACATCGTCGGCGTTAAGCAGACGGAAGACAAAACCATAGAAGAATCCTTTGACGTCACCACCGAAACCAAAGTGATGGTAACAAAAGCGATGATCACGCTGACGGACGCGCTTCACTTTATCAAAGGCGAACCCGTAAACACCGTACCCGGCGCTTACGGCATAGGCATCGTCAGCGAACCGGGACAAAACCTGTTCGACTTGAAGCAGGGAACGCGCGTATACATATCCCCTACGCTCCCTTGTAAAAAATGTTTCAGCTGCAACAACGGCGAGCCCGGAAAATGTTCCGACATGCAGATCGCAGGCGAAAATTTCAACGGCTTTTTAAGAAATTTCGTCACGACGGAATCTTCAAACCTTTACTACCTGCCGGAGAGCGTATCCGATAATGACGCGCTCTTTATCGAACA
>CALVXL010000020.1 GCA_944369635.1 uncultured Clostridia bacterium | reverse complement strand
CGAAAAACATGCGGACGTACCTCTTTTATTTGTATTTTTGTTTCACGCAACCGTTAAAAAGCACGTTACCTCAGGGTGCGGCATTGCTCATGCAATGCCGCACCCTTTTCAAATGCAATTCGGTCGGCAAACTGCCGCGCCCTTTTCGATTTTTATTTCTTATTTTTCCGCAATTAAGAAAAATACGCAATGCGCCCCGAAGCGAATGCTTCGGGGCGCAAAATCTCCAATGAAAAAATTGTTTTTACCGCCGAGCGGCGGACAAACAAACTTCTTAAATTTTCAGAAGTTTATTGAATTGATCAGTGCGTCAGGAAGAACGTAGCCGCAAACACAAGGCCGATGATCGCGGTAACGACATCGTTATACGAACGTTCTTTCACGACTTCCGTCGTGCCGTCTTCCTTTACGACGGTCTTTTCAACGGAGCAGAATTTACCCGTGAACAGCTGTATCAGCGTGTAGGTGATCATGCCGAGACCGATACCGTAAGAAATGCTGTACGTCATAACCGTCATGGCGATCGTAACGAACGCAGGAACCGAAGTCGCGGGATTCAGCCAATCGATCTTGGCAACGCCGTTCATCATCAAAACGCCTACGTAAACGAGCGCAGCCGCCGTTGCCGCTTGCGGAATGAGTTTCGCAATGGGCGAAAGGAACATCGCCACAAAGAAGCAGAGCGCAACCACGATGGACACGAGCCCCGTCTTACCGCCTTCGGCAATACCCGAAGAAGATTCGACAAACGTGGTGACGGTGGACGTACCGCAAACCGCACCCACGCAGGTAGCGATAGCGTCTGCAAGCATCGCCTGGTTCATGTTGGGAACTTCGCCTTTTTCGTCGAGCAGGTTGCCTCTCGCGCAAGCGCCGTACAGCGTGCCGATCGTGTCAAACATATCGACCAGGCAGAACGCGAGCGAAGTGGTAATCAGAACGAGGATCAACTGTCCTACGCTGTTATTTTCAAGATAGACGCCGAAATCGAAACCTTCGGTAAATACCTTACCTACAGAGGTCGTACCGAAATCTTTGAAGGCAGTCAGCGGATTCTGGAAAGTAATGCTGTCGAACACGGCTTTGCTCGCCGCATCGCCGAACGCAACGCCCAAAGCGGCAAAAACATAATAGAGAACCGTACCGCCGAGGATGCCCCAAAGCACGGCGCCCTTAACGTTTTTCTTGGAAAGAACCGCAACGAGGATAAACGCAAGGAACGTTACGAGGATCGGCGCGACACCGACGCCGGCAACAGGTACAAGCTGGGACACACCGTTTGCATCGGTGATGGAAACAAAGTTGGTTGCGGAAAACCAGTGTACGTTGCCCGAAAGCAGGTTGAGCGAAGCGAGCTTGACTTTCGTGGACCCTTCCAAAACGACGATACCTGCATTCTGCAGACCGATAAACGCGATAAACAAGCCGATACCTGCGGGGATAGCGATTTTAACGCAATCGGGAATCGCCGCGAAAATTTTCTTTCTCAAGCCCGTAACGGTTAAAAGCACAAACACGACGCCGTCGATCAAAATAAACAGCAACGCGTTGGCATAGGTAAGGCCGTAGCTCATACCGAATCCGCACACGGAGTAAACGAAGAATGCGTTCAGCCCCATGCCCGAAGCCTGTGCGAGCGGCAGTTTTGCCATAAGACCGATAAGAATCGTTCCGATAACCGCAGACAGCGCCGTAGCGATGTAAACGCCGTTGAACAGCTGACTTCTCAGCGCTTCGTCCGTGCCGCCGAGATCCCTGAACATACCCGCGTTTACCATAAGGATGTAAACCATCGTCATAAAGGTAACCAAACCCGCGACGACTTCCGTCCTCACCGTCGTGCCTTTTTCGGTCAACTGAAACTTCTTGTCCAGAAATGTACCAAATTTAGACATACAAACCTCCGAATTTTTTGCGGAGCTTGCACCTGCAAAAAATCATTTTTATCTTTAAAAGCAAAACTTTTCTCCTGCCTTTAAAAACAAAAATGCGATTTTTGCCTGTGCAAATCCGCCTCTTTCGGTTTCTATTTTATCATATTTTTTTAGTACATTCAATTTTATTTCAATGTTTTTTTACGAAAAAACAAATTTCGACATTTTTCACAACCGTTTTGTGCAGTTTGTACATTCATTCTTCGATCACGACGGGCATAGAATAAAAAACATACTCCGCACCGTTGATTTTTTTCAACTCTTCTTCACTTTTTTTGTACTTTGCCGCGATACTTTGATAACTTTCCCCCGCTTCGGCAATGTGCACATACTTTGCCCTGCGGGAAATATACACAAGCGCCCCTTCTTTCAGCTCGCTTTTAAGAAGATTTTCCCTGATCAGCCGCTCCGCCGAAACCGAAAACCTGCGGCACAAACTCAACACGCTGTCCTTTTCAGCCGTCCTTACGATAAAACCGTCCATATCCTATATTTATTTTTCGGCTTGCGCGATTATGCCGTTTTGCCCTCTTTCGATCAAAACCGCGCGAATTAACCTAATATCGCCCTATTCCCTCGCCGGAAACGGCGCGCCCGTTTTTTCTTTATTTGAAAGCGTCTATTAAACGACGTTAGTAAATTATCATACTTTTTCGGAAAACCGTAGCAAAAAAGGCATGTATACAAGCGCGCATTCCCGTTTTGCTTCAACTTTTTATATGTAAAACAGGCGCGGCGCCTTTGCGGATTTATTGTTGCTTTGTATATTTTAAGGACAAGGCGAATACATTAAACTGACGAAATAAAGAAAAAACGAAAGTGCGCGAGGTGATATTATCAGAAAACTATACAAAACCGCGGCGGTCGTCACCGTTTTTGCCATCGCCGAAAAATGTCTCGGCTTCATATACAGAATATTTCTCTCCCGCACGATCGGATCGGAAGGCGTGGGAATTTACCATATCGCGCTTTCGGTGTTCGCCGTTTTGCTGACGGTATCGTGTTCGGGCATACCCGTTACGATTTCGCGGCTGATGACAAAATATAAGGCGCTTAACCAGCCGAAAAGGGAAAAAAGCGTGATCACGGCAGGCATTCTGCTCGCCGTATTGATCAGCCTGCCGCTCATGCTGACCTTCCTTTTAGGACACGGCGCGTTCGGATTTTTATTTACGGACGAGCGTTGCATGACGATCTTTTTGATCGTTCTGCCCGCGCTGACCTTCAATTGCGTCTATTCCGTCCTTAGGGGCGTATTCTGGGGAAATAAGGACTTTTTGCCGTACAGCGTCATCGAACTTTTAGAAGAAGTGGTGATGATCTTCCTCGGCGTCATTTTGATTACGGGCGCGACCGACGTGTTCGAAGGCGCAAAGCGCGCGGCGTTTGCCGTGCTCGGCTCGTATATTTTTTCCTTCTCCGCGGGCATGTTGATGTTTTTTCTGCGTGGCGGAAGATTTTCCAACCCCAAAAAGGAATTCGTGCCGCTGTTCGGCTCCGTTTTGCCCATCACCGCCATGCGGACGGCGAACTCCGTCATCAATTCGCTGGTGTCCATCATTTTACCGCTCCGTCTCGTCGCCGCAGGACTCACCAACAGCGAAGCGCTTTCGCTTTTCGGCAGCGCGTTCGGCATGGCGGTGCCGCTGTTGTTTGTGCCTTCGACGCTTCTCGGATCATTCGTGCTGGTGCTGATTCCCGAAATTTCGGAAAACTATTACAAAAAAGACGCCGCGGCGATGAAAGCCAACATCGAAAAAGCGGTAAAACTGAGCGTGTTTACGTCGTGTCTTTTTATCCCGCCGTATCTCGTGCTCGGAGAAGAAATCGGCACGCTGATCTACCGCGACGCACAGAGCGGCATTTACCTGTCGCACTCCGCCTTTTTGATGCTGTTCATGGGCATATCCGGACTCTCCACGTCCATACTCAATTCCATGGGCTTGGAAAGAAAAACGTTGCTTTACTACGTGATCGGCGCGGCGGTCATGCTCGCCTGCATTTGGTTTTTGCCGCAATTTATCGGTATTTACTCGCTGGTCGTGGGCTTCGCCGTGGTATTCGGTTTGACTTCCGTACTGAATTTAAGGCTGATCAATAAAACGAGCCGGGTAAAACCGAACTATCTGAAATTCGTTTTACTCGGCATCGCGTTTTTGATTCCGTCTTCGGCAGTGGGATTTCTGCTCGAAAATCTGCTTATCGATTATCTGGGCAATTTGTTCACCCTGCTTCTGATCGGGGGAGTAACCGTCGCGTTCAACACGCTTTTGTATGCGGTATTCGGGCTCATCGACCTTTCCAGACTGAAAAAACTGCCGCTGCTTGCAAAACTCGGCGGGCGAAAGAAATCTTCCGCCCGCCGATAAGAATCATCCGATATTGATTTTTAACGGTTTTACCGCGTTAAGAACGGGAACGAGCGCAAATAGCAACGCGTAATTGAATACATTGTTCCAGATCTGCCCTTTGAAAAACAAACGGTAGGCTACGTAGCCGAAGTAACTCACGCCCGTGCCGAAGCGCTCGGAAACGTAGTCGACGACCGCCGTTGAAAATCCCATTGCACGGTTGTAAAAATAAAAACCCGTGCTGTTGATGCCTACGGTGCACACCAAAAAGGAAAGAACACATATAGCGGCGAGTTTCACATATACCGCGCCTTTGAAATTCAGGCGGATATTCATGATGAGCCCGCCCAAAAACGCCAGCATTCCCGTAGACAAGCCTACCCAAGGCATATAGATATAGCCCCAGGAATTGTAAATATAGCCCGCAAGATCGCCGATATAACAGGCGGCGAAGCCGCTTAAGGGCCCCAACATGATTCCCGCCAACGCGGAAATGAGAATGGTGATCGAAAACTGCACGTCGAAAAACTTAAATTCCAAAAACATGTTGGAAACGACGGACAGCGCGGCGATCACCGCGACATAAGCGATCCTTTGTCCTGCGGACTTAGAAAGGATCAGTTCGGAAAAAAATATTTTTTTCCATGCGGCTGTTTCAGTTTTTTCCATAATAAAAAACCTCCCGAAAATTTTGGAGAGGTCCGAAAAAAAGACCGCTTGCGGCGGCCGTTTGCAACGGACGCGCAAAAACACCGCAGCCTTTCGGCTTTCGTTTGCAAACAACATCCCATTTTGCAACACTTAACGCGTTTTTGCTACTCTGCAAGTATCATACTACACGAATTTCCCGGAAAAGTCAACATAATTTCAAGCATATGCGGCATAATAATCGTATGATTATCATATTTATCCGCACCGCGATCATCTTTCTCACGCTGATGATCGTCATGCGGCTGATGGGCAAACGCCAGATCGGCGAAATGCAGCCCTTCGAATTCATCATCACGATGATCATCGCCGACCTTGCGTGCATTCCGATGGCGGACGTTTCCATTCCGCTCGTATACGGCGTGGTGGCGATCCTCGCGCTTTTTTTATTGCACCAGCTGATCTTTCTTTTAGAAAACTGCGGCTCCTTTCTGCAGCGCGTGATTTCGGGAAAGCCAAGCGTCGTCATCAACAAAAACGGCGTGGATCTGAAAGAACTCAAAAGAAACGACATGAGCGTTTCCGATCTCATCGAATCGATGCGCACGCAGGGATACTTTTCCCTTGACGACGTGGACTATGCCATTTACGAAGCGAACGGAAACCTTTCCGCACTCGAAAAACAAAAAAAAGAAGGATACGTCCCCGCGCTTTCCGTTCTTTTGATCAGCGACGGAAAGATCAACAAAAGCGCGGCGGAAAATACGCGGCTGGGCGAATCTTTCGTAACGGACTTTTTAAAAAAACAAAACGCCTTACTGAAAGACGTGGCGGTGATGACCGCCGACAGCAACGGCAGAATTTACTTCCAGAAGCGCGGAGAAAAATATAAGATCTGCCGCGAAACGCTGCCGAAGGAGGCGCAATGGTAAAGAGCCTCGTATCGATCGTCATCTGCCTTGCGCTGATTATCGGCGCGGCGATTTTCGAACATTCTTTCGTGAACAAACAATTCGGCGAATTCACCTGCGTGGTGGACAGTCTTTACGAAAAAACGCTCAACGAAACGGCAAACAAACAGGACGTCGCCGCGGCGCAGGAATGCTGGCGGCGCAAAAAAGAAGTACTCCATATTTTCATTCCGCACAACGACATCCGCGAAATGGAACTCTGGCTGGCGGAAACGCTTTCGCTCATTTCTTTCGGAAAGTACGAGGACGCGCTTTCCAAAATCGACGTATTAAAAGAGCTTTGCGATCAGATTCCCAAAACGTACGCACTGACGCTTTCCAATCTGTTTTAACGAAACGAAAAACCCTCATCAAAATACCGATAACCCGTCAAACTTTAAAAAGCCTCCGCCGCGGCTGTGCCGCGGCGGAGCGTTTTTTTACTTATAACGTTTTATCATTTCCAGATACTGCGTATCGCCCAGACCGTACGAAGAAAACTCCCTCAGCAGAGAAAAAAGCAGATCTTTTTCCCCTGCGTGCGCGCGGATGAACGCCGCGATTTTTCCGCCGTTTTTATAATCGAGATATCTGAAAGCATCTTCTTCCGACAAAAAAACGGGAAATTTTTTCGGCATACGTCTTTGCAAAACGAGCGTTTCATACGCCGCGTACGCGTCCTTAAAGACATTTTGCAAGAAGCGTTTTTCACCAAAAAAATCCGATTCGTCTTTCAGCAAAACCGCTTCCGCCCGTCCCGTATACCCGATTTTATCGAGATATGCCGCGAGGGTAAGCAGGTTTATCTTGCAGAACATATCTTCGCCGAACACGAAGCAGACGCTTTCGGACAAAGCGAAAAACGGCGCGAGCGGGCTCAAAACCTTTTTTACATATTCGCCGTCCGTCGTATGCAGGCTTTGAACGCGGTAAGAAACGAATTCTTTTCCGAAAATATCCGCCGCCGCGGCGTTCCCCAAACACATCGCTTCATTGAAGGGAACGGCGCGTTCGCAGGCGAAATTTTTTTTCATCTCCTCGCCCGACAATACGTACAGGCGATCCTCTTTCAATAATTTTCCGTCCAGTTGCTCGACCATTTCGCCACCAGCGTGATCTCTTCTCCGTCCGCTACGAAAGTATCTCCGACTTCGACTTTTACGCCGTTGAGATACCAGCCGAGAAATTCGTTATCGTCAAGGCCGCCGCTCTGCGTGCTCCTCGGCTTCGGAAGATATTCGATTTTTCCGTTGAAGAAATAGGTATGGGCGAAATCCTCTATGCTTTCGTTGCCCGATTCAAAGTTCACCTTAACGCCTTTTTCCCAGCGCGCGGTAAGCGTGATGCTATCGTCGTCACCGATGTAAATATTGGAAGACAGAATCTGTTGTTCGCCGTGATACCAACCGAGGAATTTATATTCTCTCACGCCGTTCCACGCGCTGACTTCGCCCTTTTCGGGAGAAGGCAGACGGCCGATCTCTTCTTTTCTGTAAATATAAGAATAACCGAAATCATCGCCGCCGTCGGAATCGAACGTGATTTTAACCGCCTTTTCCCAATGCGCGACCAAGGTGATTTCCGATTTGTCCGAATTCCAGACATACCCCGTTTTAATTTCCCTGCCGTCCAAATACCAGCCCGTAAAGCGATATTCCCGCGTATTATTCCATACAGCCACGTCGCCTTTTTCGGGTACGGGCAAATTACCGATAGGCGCTCCGATATCGAAAAACATTTCCTGCACTTCCATTTCGCCGCCCTGCATATCGAACTTGACCGTAGCGCCTTTGATCCACAGCGCTTTGACGGAACAATCTTCCGAAATCTCGCTTAAATCTTTATCCCAGCCGACAAACCTGTACCCGTCGCGCTGAAACACGGGAGCGGCAAAATCGTGTCCGGTAACGATTTCCATCGTTACGGTTTCCTCTCCGTCAACGGTAGCGCCGCCGTTCCCGTCAAAAGTCACGGTCACCTGTTTACCGCATGCAGTAAGCGCAAACAACGCGGCAATTACCGTTAAAACAGCTGCAAATGCCGTTAATTTTTTCATAATCCTCCTTATTTTACGCTTTTAAGTATTTTTTGCAGAGCAATCCGCAAAAAAAGGGCATGCCCTTTTTATCGAAAACAATTTAAGGCGTCACTCTGTTGATATCTCTCGGGAACATGGTCGCATAACGTACGTTTTTGAATCCGAGCAGATTCATCGTAAGACGTTCCAAACCCAGCCCCAATCCGCCGTGCGGAGGCGCCCCGTATTTATGGAACATCAGATAGGACTCGAAGTCCTCCACCTTCATGCCGCTGGACTTCATCTTTGCGACCTGCATATCGTAGTCGTGAATTCTCTGCCCGCCCGTGGTGATTTCCATACCGCGGAACAAAAGGTCGAAACTCAGCGTATATTCGGGATCTTCCGGATCGTCCATCGCATAGAACGGGCGTTTTTTGGAAGGATAGTGCGTGACGAATATAAAGTCGCTGTTGAACTGCTTTTTCGCATAGTCGCACATCAGCTGTTCTTCTTCCGGCTCGAAGTCATTGAAATCGGTGATCTTTTTCTTGTATTTATTGACGATGATGTCCTTTGCGTCCTTGAAGCGGATCACGGGGATTTCCGTAATTTCGGGCATTTTTACCTGCAAGAGTTCGAGCTCCTTGGAATACTCTTTTTTCAAAAGTTCCAAAATGTACTTGAGCGCGCCCGTTTCCATGTTCATGATGTCGTAAAAGCTGTCGATAAAGCCCAGTTCGAAGTCCATGGAAATGTATTCGTTCAGATGGCGCGAAGTATCGTGGTGTTCCGCGCGGAACACGGGACCGATCTCGAATACTCTTTCGTATACGCCGACGAGCATCTGCTTATAAAACTGCGGGCTCTGCGTGAGATATACTTGTTTGCCGAAATAATCGAGTTTAAAGATATTCGCGCCGCCTTCCGCACCCGCAAATACGATTTTCGGCGTCCTGATTTCGGTAAACTCGTTTTTCATCAGAAATTCGCGGAAACCGCGCGCAATGCCTTCCTGAAGTTTAAAAATGGCGCGTTCCTTGGGATTTCTCAAAGTTATGGGACGCATCGCCAGATTGGTGTCCAGCGGAACGTTGTCGAGCTGTTTTTTGTTGATGACGATAGGCATCGGTTCTTTCGGAGAAGACAGAACATCCACGTTATGAATCTGAATTTCATAGCGCTTGTTGCCCTTCGCGTCCTGGCTGGTGACAACCTTGCCCGTAATCTTCACCGAGCAGTTTTCCACAATGTTTTCGCTCCACCTGAAGTCGGAAAACTCCGGCGCGTAAATACATTGCACCACGTCCCGCCTGGTGCGGACGATCACGAAAGAAAAACCCGTCATTTCGCGGATTCTGTGAATAAACCCTTCTATCGTAACGATATCGTTTTCATGCGCGGAAAGTTCGTCCGGCTCCACCGTATCGTTTTTAATGATTCCGTTTATCTTGTCCATAATAAAGACTCCTTGCATTTCTATAGATTATGATAACACTTTTTCCCCCGATTTTGCAAGTGATGTGCAATATTTTTTCCGCTAATTTGGCGAATTCGTCATTTTTTACAATAAATTTACTGTAAATTTACGGAAATTGTGTTATAATGAGCTTAACAACCTAAAATCAAGGGAGAAATCAGATGAAAATCGCAATTTCCACGGAATCCACTTCGGATATGACAAAAGAAATGCTCGAAAAATTCGACATTCATATTCTGCCGTACGAGATCATGCTCGGCGACAAGACCTTTTACGACGGCGAACTCACTACGCAGGAGATGTTCGACTACGTGGACAAAACGGGAACGCTGCCCAAAACCGCCGCGATCAACGAATTCCGCTATGAGGAATATTTCGAAAGCCTGTTAAAAGATTACGACGGCGTAGTGCACATCAGCCTTTCGAGCGGACTCACCTCTTCCACAAACAACGCCATCAACGCGGCGAATAAGCTGAAAAACTGCTATGCCGTGGACAGTAAATCGCTTTCCACCGGTATCGCCCTGCTCGCCATCTACGCGAGAAAACTTGCCGATCAAGGGCTTACTCCTAAGGAGATCTACGAAGCGGTCAACAAAAGAGTACCGCATTTGCAGGTAAGCTTTGTAGTGGAACGGCTCGACTACCTTTATAAGGGCGGAAGATGTTCCTCCCTTGCCCTGCTCGGCGCGAACCTTCTGAAAATCCGCCCCCGCATCGTGGTGAAAAACGACGACGGCAAAATGATTTCCGATAAAAAATACCGCGGAAAAATGGAGCAGGTGGTGGAAAAATACTGCGCGGATACGCTTGCGGAATTCAACACCCCCGATAAGAGCGTGGGTTTCGTGACGTACACTTCCGCGACCGAAGGCATGGCGGCAAACGCTCTTCGCGCGATGAAAGAAGCGGGATTTAAAGAGATCTACGAAACGAGAGCCGGCGGCACCATTGCCAGCCACTGCGGCGCGAACACGCTGGGCATCCTCTACATCAACGACGGCGACAAGATCTGATCGATTGCAAAATAAAAAACACGCCGCCCCGAAGCGAACGCTTCGGGGCGGTTTTTTCTTTTTTCATTCCGGCAACTTGGATAAAGAAAAGCGGCAACCGCAATAATGCTGACGGTAAATGCCGAGCTCTTTGCTCGTCCTTACCGAATCGAGATAGCCGTCCCGCTTTTTGAAATCGGCGACAAAATACTTAACGCCGTATTTTTTTTCGAGAGCCTGTCCGATCTCGTTGAGCATGGCGGCGTTTTTAAGGGGCGACACCGAAAGCGTGGTGGTAAAATATTCCTTGCCGAGTTCCGCGGCTTTCTTTGCCGTCTCTTCCAAACGGAGCGCGCAGCAGATGCGGCAACGCAAACCGCCCTCACTGTCGTCCTCATGCCCCGCCGCCGCTTCGTAAAACACGGCGGGATCGTATGCACCACACAACAGTTCCGTATTCCAGAGCGCGCACAGCCTTTTCTGTTCGCCGAGCCGCTTTTCGTATTCCTCATTCGGGTAAATATTGGGGTTGAAATAAAAGACAGTCAGATCGAAAGCTTTTTGCAAAACCTTGATGACGTGGGTGGAACAAGGCGCGCAACAGCTATGCAAAAGCATACTTTTTTTTCTGCCGTCCGCTTCGATGTCGGAAAGTGTCTTTTCCATGATTTTGAGGTAATTGACGTTCATAACTTTTCCTTTTTCACCGCGCCGTTTTCCTTTTTGAGGATATACGCGCCACCCTCGCCCAACGTGCGGACGAATTGCCCGTCGGCAAATTCCAGCGCGCAGTTGTCTTCCACGGCATAGGCAGAAGAAAAGGCGGAAGCGGCGAACGCATCGTCGAATTCCGTCCGCACATTATAATGCGGCGTCATCAGCGCGTCGAGGTATCCAAGCCCCTTTTCGAATTTATATTCCGTGCCGCCGTTCATCAGCTCGCTGTCGGTATACATATCCTTGAACCAGCAGATCGCCCCCGCGGACACCCCCGCCAGAATCACGCCGCGTTCGTACGCCGCTTTTATCAACGGAAGAAGACCTTTTTCCTTCCAGTTTTCCAACATAAAGAGCGTATCTCCTCCGCCCACATAAACGAGATCGGCTTTTTCGAACTTTTCCGCGATGTGCGCATAGTCCATTTCGCCGTAAACGGTGAGCGCTACGTCCGCTTTCATATCGAACACGGACGTATAAATTTTACGGAACGAATTGAAGTACGGCAGAGAATCGTGGCTCGCCGTGCCCAAAAACAACCCGTACGCGCGCTTTTCGCCCGCCCGCGCTTTGGCAAGGTCGGAAATATACCGGTCGACGGAAAGCGTGGTTTTCGCCTTGAGTTCTCCGCCGCCGATGGCAATAATCCTTTTCATTTGCAGCCTCTTTTATAAGATTTCGTCTATGACTTCAAGAAGATTTTCCGCGGTAAGTCCCGCCTGCTGTAACTGGCGGGCAACGCTCGCCTGTTTAACGATGCGCTCCTCAAACGCGAGATTGCGCACGCGGAATTTGCCGCCGCGGCGGGCGTAATATTCCAAAACGGAAGAGCCGAATCCCCCGCGAAGCACGTTCTCTTCCATCGTGACGACGGGTTTTTTGACGATTTTATCGAGCGTTTCGGTATCGAGCGGACAAGCGCACCGCGCGCTGATCACGCATATTTTTTTGCGCCGCTCGGCCGCGCGAAGCGCGGCGTTGACCATGCGCGGGCCCACCGCCAGCACCGTGACGTCCCCGTCGGGCGTCAGTTTTTCCCAACGCGTAAGGTCGGTTTCTTCCCCTTTTGCAAAACACTCCTCTTCGCCGTTGGGATAGCGGATCGCCACAGGCGATTCCGTTTCCACCGCAAGGGCGAGCATTTTTTCCATTTCCGCCGTGTTTTTAGGCGCAAAAACCGTCATATTCGGCATGGAAGTGAGCTAACTTAAATCGTAAAGGCCCTGGTGGGTGACGCCGTCCGCGCCGACCGCCCCCGCCCGATCCAGGCAAAACGTAACGTTGAGGTTTTGCAGGCATACGTCGTGCAGGATTTCATCGTACGCGCGCTGCAAAAAGGTGGAATACACCGCCACCACGGGGCGGAGCCCCGCTGCGGAAAGCCCCGCCGCAAGGGTTGCCGCGTATTCTTCGCAGATCCCCACGTCGAGAAAGTTGTTTTTAAATTTCTTTTCAAACTCCGCAAGTCCCGTACCGTCCTTCATGCCGGCGGTAACGGCGAAAATGCGGTCGTCCTTTTCCGCAAGCGCGGAAAGCGCATTTCCGAACGCCGCGGAATAAGCGTTCACGCTGTCTTCAAAATTCTTGGAAACGCCGTGAAAGCGCTCGGCCTGTTCTTCCGCGCTCTTATAGCCCTTGCCCTTGACGGTATGCACGTGCAATAAAATGGGCTTTTCCGTATTTTTCAGCCGCTTAAGCGTGGATACGAGTTCCTTGATATCGTGCCCGTCCACTACGCCGATGTATTTCAGCCCGAGATAATCGAGGTAGTTATGCCTGTTCAGATTGCGCTTGACGTAATCGCGGAACGCAACCATCCCCTTGGTAACGAAAGAGTTGCCGAACACCTTTTTCACGCCGCGCTTGAATTTTTCGTAACCGCTGCCCGTCGTCATGCGGGAAAGCATCCGATAAAGTCCGCTGTTGTTTTTGGAAATGGACATGCCGTTGTCATTGAGCACGACGATAAAATTTTTCGGCTTTTCGTTGGCGGAAACCAGCGCTTCCATACTCAGTCCGTTGACCAGCGCACCGTCGCCCACGACAGAAATGACCTTGTAATTTTCACCCTTTTTATCGCGCGCGTAACAATAGCCCATGCCCGCGGCGATGGCGGTTCCCGCGTGTCCCGTGGAAAACGCATCGGCAGGGCTTTCTTCGCGGCAGGGAAAACCGGAAATTCCCCCTTCGGTGCGGAGCGTTGCGAAACTTTCTCCGCGCCCCGAGAGGATTTTATGCGTATAGCACTGATGCCCCACGTCGAAAATGATTTTATCCTGCGGAATATCGAAAACATAGTGGAGCGCCACGGTAAGTTCCACCACGCCGAGGTTGGAGGCAAGGTGTCCGCCGTGATCGTAAGCGTTTTCGATGATCTCCCGCCGTATGTCCGCGCAAAGCGTTTTCAGTTGTTCCACGTTCATTTCTTTCAGCTGCGCTTTGGAAAGGACGACTTGTTTGCAATTCATAATAAGATATTATAATTCCTTTTCCCGTCTTTGTCAATTTATGCGCGTTCAAATTACCGAGCTATAAAAAAAGGGACGCACGCTCAGCCGCGCGTCCCGTAAACGCTAACTTTACAGTTTTTCCGGTTCGGGATAATCTTTCCCGAAGGTTTCCACCGTCATTTTGGAAATGACCTGTTCTACCTGCGGACGGTCTTCGTAATCGACGTAACCCGAAGCGATCTCATCCACCACGTCCATTCCCTCGATGACTTTGCCGAACGCGGCATACTGCCCGTCGAGGTGCGGACTGTCCTGATGCATGATGAAAAACTGACTGCCCGCGCTGTTCGGATTGCGGGTGCGCGCCATGGATAAAACGCCACGCGTATGTTTCAGATCGTTTTTAAAACCGTTCGCGGTAAATTCGCCCTTGATGGTATAGCGCGGCCCGCCCGTTCCGTTTCCGCTGGGATCGCCGCCCTGAATCATAAAACCTCTGATGACGCGGTGAAACGTCAGATCGTCGTAAAAACCCTTTTTGATGAGATAAATAAAATTGTTGACGGTATTAGGAGCGATTTCGGGATAAAGCTCCGCCTTGATGATTCCGCCTTTCTTCATTTTTATGGTAACAACGGGATTCTGCATTTTCCACACTCCTTTTTTTCTTTATTTTAACATCTATATTATCGTCTGTCAATATGTAATTTACATTAAATTTCCCCGATAAAGCGTGAAACGCCTTGACGAATCTCTCGCCGAAGAGTACAATATCAGTATAAGAAATTAAAAAGGAAATTATGTTATGGAAGCGAAAAAAATAAAAACCTTTGCCGACCTTACTTTAAGGCTCGGCGTCAATCTGCAAAAAAATCAGCCCGTCGTCATCAACTGCCCCGTGGAAAAAGCAGAGATCGGCAGAATTTTCGCGGAACAAGCATATGAACTCGGCGCGAGTTACGTGAAAATCCGCTATCTCGACGAACAGCTTTCCCGCCTGACTTACCGCTATGCGGACGAAAAAGTTTTGTGCGACGTTCTGCCCTCTTCCGTTACCGAAAAGCTGGAATTTCTGGAGCACGGCTACGCGTATGTTTCCATCGTGGCGGAAGATCCCAACGCCCTTAAAGGGCTTGACGAAAAGAAGATTGCGAACGTACACAAAGCCACGGCGAGAGCGAACAAGAAATTCCACGACGCCGTGATGAACAACGCCCTGCGCTGGTGCGTGATCAGCGTGCCGAGCCAAGCTTGGGCGAAGGAAGTTTTTCCGCAGGAAAAAGATCCGCAGGAAAAACTGTGGCAGGCGATCGCGAAGAGCGTGCGGCTGGACGCCGCCGACCCCGTGGCAGCATGGAAAGAGCACATCGCCACTTTAAATCGCCACGCGGCGCTTTTAAATGAAAACGACTTTTCTTACCTGCACTACACTTCGGCGAACGGCACCGACTTAAAAGTCGGCCTTGCCGACGGACATCGCTGGCTTGCGGCGGAGGAAACGGGACAGGACGGCATAAAGTTCATCGCGAACATGCCCACGGAAGAAGTGTTTACCGCCCCGCATAAAAACCGCGTGGACGGCGTTGTGAAAAACGCGCTTCCGCTGGTGGAAAACGGCAACACCATAGACGGATTTTCCCTGACTTTCAAAGACGGCAAAGTCGTGGACTTCTCCGCGGAAAAAGGCTATGACACGCTGAAAGGCATTTTGGAAACCGACGAGGGCGCGACGCATATCGGCGAAGTGGCGCTCATCGGCAAAAACTCCCCCATCGCGCAGTCGAAAACGCTCTTTTACAATACGCTTTTCGACGAAAACGCAAGCTGCCACCTTGCTTTGGGCAAAGCGTACCCCACGACTTTGCACGGCGGCGACAAGATGAGCGAAGAAGAACTTTCCGCCCGCGGCGCGAACGATTCGCTCACCCACGTGGACTTTATGATCGGCACGGAGGATCTGAACGTCGTCGGCGTAAAGAAGAACGGCGAAAAAGTGCAACTTTTCAAAAACGGCGAATGGGTCGTGTAAAATATAAAAAACAGTTGAAAACAGCCTTCCGCGGCAACGCCGCGGGAGGCTGTTTATTATTTTACGCCCGTAAAATTTACAAAGAGGTCGAGCTTCAGCATATCGTACAGTTTTCCGCTGTACGCATTGTACTGCTTATGATGATAGCGATAAAGCATGTTGTCCAGCCCGAACAGATCGCATTGCGACGTACGGCATTTTTGCAAAATGGAATCGACGTACATTTTAAAATCGCTTTCCGCTTTGCGCGCCGTCGCTTCGGGCAGATATACGGGACTTTGCAGCCCCTCTTCCTTGCTTGTGGACGTCCGATCGTCCACGCGGGCGAGAATTTTCGCCTCGATTTCCAATATGGGCTGCGCGCCGTCAAAACGCAAACGCACTTTGTATTTATTATCCACAATGTTGAGCAGATAATTTTCCATGACTCCGTTCATCTCCACGTCGTTCACGATAAACGTGCTCTGTTTGACCTTTTCATGCAGAAGATTAAACGTTTTGGTCTCGTGATCGTTTAAAAGCTCCGCTTTTACGCCGTTTTTGAAAAGCAGCGTATACGACGCGTCGAAAACCTTATTCCCCTTGCCCGAAGAACCGCCGTCGGAGCCGCTTCCCGCCTTTTGCGAACTTTGCGTTTCGGCAACCTCGATGGGTCTTACGTAAGGCATATATCCCGAACTGACCGCCGAATAGTACCCGACGGCAAAGTCCTTTATGTCGACGGTGGCCACATCGCTCGTCATGCCGGGATTTTTAAGCAAGATCTTCTGCACGGCGAAAGAAGAAATATTGTCGAGCGGCGTCGCCGTGGTGAGCAGATCTTTCGCGTTGCCCTCGCACCCGGCAAGGCAGGCGGAGTCCTGCAGCTTAAAGGTCTTGGAAAAATAATCGAGCGCCTTGGTCACGTTTTCGCCAAACATCGATTCTCCCAAGATGATGAGGTTGCAAAAGCCCAAATTCGGATACCACCCCGTGATATCGCCGATCTGATGGATCGCCTCGCTGGCGGTAGCGCCCGTGGCGGAGATGACCGCCTTGTTGTTTTCCTGCGACGCGGTGCTCGCCTGCGGGACCGCGACCTGCACCGTCACTTCGTACTCGTCCTCCTTTTTATCCAGACCGATCGCCGTGATGATGGCGGTCTTTTCGATATCCACAATGCCGAAACTGTTGGTAAAAAAGAGCATGGCGCAAAACGCGATCACGATAACGAATAATTTAAGACTCGTTTTTTTCTTCATATTTCCTTTTCCCTCTCAAAAATAACGTCAAAACGGGCAGGACGTATGCCATAATCATAAAAAACCAACCCAGATATCCCGTGACGAGCCGCATTGCGGAATCGATATACGGCGCAAGGCAGTAAATCACGGCAAACATGACGACATGAATGACGACAGCCGTCCACATCTTCGTTTTCAGATTGCACACCTTTACGAAACATTCCGTTGCGAAATAAAGCGGCAGCGCCATGGACACCGCGCCCGTAAAGAGCAGAAAAAACACCGCGATATAGTCGAACCTGCCGATATTGTTGACCGCAACGGAATATTTTGCGATTTCGGTGAGGGCGAATTCCTGCCGCTGAGCGAGCACGGAAAACGCGCCGTAAAACATGAGCATAAAGAATACGACCAGCAATCCCGCAAAGACAAAACACGGCAAAATACGCACGTACGCTTTTTTTTCGGGCAACACCCTGCCCATCAGAAAGAAAAAGTAAATGCCGTCCCCAAACCAGTTAAACGATACAAACGAACCCCGCACGATCTTTCCGACGCCGTTCACCCCCAGGGGCAATACCGCAGCAAAGTCGGTATTGGAAAAGGCGAGCACGAAGAGCAAAAACATTCCCGCTACCGTAAACAGAAACATTATATCCGCAAGCCTTCCGAGCACGAATATTTTTTTGGACGCCAGATATGCGCTGAGCGCGAAAAACGGCAGGAACGTAAATACCGTTGTGGTGCTTTCGTACAGCGTGCGCTCTACATAAATTTTCTGTTCGGTGATGGGCGAATAGGCTTTTACGATAAAATAAACGAAATAAAGAGCGTAAATGATCTTTGCTCCGGTCGTTCCGAGCGTTTCCGACAAGATTTCGTAAAAATCCTTTCCCTGATAGCGCTTCCAGAGCGACACGGCGCAAAATAGCGCAATCGTATCCAGCATTACGTTTATCAGCGCGGAAATCCACATATCGGAAAACGCATAGTGCGCCATAATGGACGGCAGAAGAAAGATTTTGGAAACGGGCACGAACGCGATGGCAAACAAGCACACGTTGCGCACGTTGAA
>CALVXL010000019.1 GCA_944369635.1 uncultured Clostridia bacterium | reverse complement strand
AGGCAACAGTAATGCGGTAGTTAGCTTTAGCGTACCGGTGACCGCTTGAGCGGTTGCCGGTATTGTGCCCTTATAGGGCTAAAATAAAGCCCCCACTTTAGTGGGGGATCTTTACTTTTGCAAAGAGGCGTTTTCATTTTTCGTATCGGCGCGGCGCCGATTTTCGGCTTAGCTTTCCGCTCGGCGCGGATGCGCCGTACGTTAAAAAGAAAGTCGGTTTTGTTTTGCAGCGCATGGCTTTCCGCTTAGGCGCGGGCGCGGTTTTTGTTGACACGAAAACGAAATTGTAATATAATTTATTTGCCGTAAAAGAGCGGTAATTTTTTTATCGGAGTGCAATTATGACGGAAAAAATCGTAAAAGAATGGCTGGAAAACGTAAAGGACGAAAAACTGCTTGGAGAACTGAAAAATCTTTTGTCCGACGAAAAAGCTTTGAACGACCGTTTTTATAAACATCTGGAATTCGGCACGGGGGGACTTCGCGGGATACTCGGCGTGGGGACCAACTGCCTCAACATTTACACCATTGCGCGGGCGAGCCGCGGCGTGGCGGCATATATGCGCGCGCACGGCATGAAAAAGATCGCCGTAAGCTATGACAGCCGCATCAATTCCGAGCTGTTTGCCAAAACCGCGGCGCGCGCTTTCGCTTCCGCCGAAATTGAAACGGTTCTCGTAAAAGAATTGATGCCCACGCCGTTTTTGTCTTTCCTCACGCGGGAGGAAAAGTGCGATATGGGCGTAATGATCACCGCAAGCCACAACCCGGCGAAATACAACGGCTATAAAGTATACAATTCCGACGGCTGTCAGATCGTGGACGCCGCCGCAAAGGATATTTCCGATTTCATCGGAAAGGAGGAGTACTTCGGCAAAGAGGAGAAAACTTTCGAAACCTGTCTTGCGGATGAAAAAATCAGATACTGTTCCGACGCGGTGGAAGAAAAATATCTTGCAGGCGTGAAAAACATCGTCGGAGCGAAAGAGCTCGGCGGGCTGAAACTCACGTATTCCGCGCTCAACGGAACAGGATATCGTATTATTCCCAAAATACTGAAAGAAGAAGGCGTAAAGACGCTTGCGCTTGTGAAAGAACAGTGCGTTCCCGACGGGAATTTTCCCACCTGTCCTTATCCCAATCCCGAAAAGAGCGAAGCGCTTGCGCTGGGGCTCAAAGTTGCGGCGGAAAACGGCAGCGATCTTCTGCTCGCCACCGACCCCGATGCAGACAGAGTCGGCATCGCCGTGAAAGACGGTGGGGAATATAAACTGCTTACGGGCAACGAAGTGGGCGTTTTGTTGACCGACTTTTTGCTGGAAAAGAAAAAGCGCGAGGGCGCGGACACAAAGCGGCTGATCGTCGTCAAGACCATCGTGACCACGAAGATGGCGGACGCCGTCGCAAAAAAATACGGTGCGAGCGTCATCAACGTGCTTACGGGCTTCAAATATATCGGGGAACAGATCGGGCTTCTGGAAAAGAAAGGCGAAGCGGACAGGTTTTTACTGGGCTTTGAAGAAAGTTACGGCTATTTGATGGGCACGCAGGTGCGCGATAAGGACGCCGTGGTCGCGACGTTATCCATCTGCAATATGGCTGCATATTATAAAAAGCAGGGAAAAACGCTTGTGGAACGGCTGAACGAACTTTATGCCGAGTACGGGAAATATACCCACAAGCTGATGACTTATGAATTTGCGGGTGCGGAAGGCAGTGTGAAGATCAGAAACTTCATGCAGAATCTCCGCGATAACAAGCCCCAGGAGATCGGCGGGGAAAAAGTCGTAAAGGTTACCGACTATCTCGAATGCGAAAAGACGGGATTGCCGAAGAGTAATGTGTTGTCTTTCGAACTTGCCGACAACAGCGGCGTTGTATTCCGCCCGTCGGGCACGGAGCCGCTGGTGAAAATTTACGCCACGGTATGCGGCGGGGAAGACGCCGCGGAAAAATTCGCCGCAGTGGAAAATTTCGTGAAAGGCAGATTATGAAAAAAAAGAAAAATGACGTCACGGAAAACGAATGCCGTGAAGAATGCGGCGAAACCTGCGCCGCAAGCGTATCGAACCGCGAAAAGCGCGGCAAGGTCGCTTCGTTTATCCTGATTTGCTGTAATGTATTGTTAGCCGCGGGAAAGATGACGGTCGGCGCGATTTTCGGCGCGGTGTCCGTTCTGGCGGACGGACTCAACAACCTTTCCGACTGCGGAAGCAACCTCATTTCCTATGTGTCCTTTAAAATGGCGGCGAAACCCGCCGATAAGGAACACCCGTACGGACATCAGCGCATCGAATACGTTGCGTCCATGATCGTGGCGTTTTTGATCCTGGTCATCGCGTTCGAACTAGGGCGGGAGTCCGTCGGAAAGATTTTTTCGCCGCAGGAAATGGACTTTTCGTATCTCATGATCGGCGTGATGGCGGCTTCGGTACTCGTCAAGCTCGGCATGTTCTTTTATGCCCGCACGCTCGCGAGAAAGATCGATTCTACGGTGCTCGACGCTTCGTCGAAAGACTCTCTTTCCGACTGTGTGGCTACCACCGCGGTGCTCGTTTCCCTTGTGATCGGTCGGTTTACGGGCGCCAATTTAGACGGCTATGCGGGACTGCTCGTCGCGCTCTTCGTCGCGTGGACGGGGATAGGCGTGCTCAGAAGCACTATGTCCAAACTCATCGGGCAAGCGCCCGATCCCGAAATTTTAGAAAAAATCCGCAGCAGAATTTTATCGCACGAAGGGGTGCTGGGGGTGCACGACGTCAGCGTTTACAGTTACGGGCCCAATAAATATTTTGCCAGCGCGCACATCGAAACCGACGCTTCTCTCGACGTCAACCGTTCGCACGAGATCGTGGACGAGATCGAGCGGGAATTCGCGCAGGAAACGGACATCTCTCTTACGGGGCATCTCGATCCCATCGAAGTAAACAACCCCGTCGTGGACGAAATGCGCGCCCGCGTGGAAGAACTTGTACATTCCATCGACGAACGTTTTAACGTGCACGATTTCCGCATGGTTTTCGGACAACACAAGACCAATCTGATTTTCGAAGTGGCTATTCCCTTTGACGAAAAACTCAGCGAAACAGAGGTGGCTTCCGCTATCTCGCAAAAGATCTCGGAGATGGACGACGGCAGATATTCGCCCGTCGTGTATGTGGAAAAGCAGATTTAGAAGCATTCTGTTTTCGGAAACGAAAAAAATTTCGGCGCATATTAAAAGTAAAACGTTTTCAATTGAATCTTGCGTCGGCGCGGCTTCAACAGAATACGAAATAACGTATGCTTTTGTAAAATTTCTGCATAAACATCGCTCAGAAAGGCGACTCTACTATCGGTAGAGCCGCCTTTTTAACTGTAGAATATTTTTTGACCGCTCTACTTGAAAACGTATAAGCGTATAGTAGTTTTTACTTGCGGTAGATTGATTTTTTGCGCTTTGCGGCATAAAATGATTTAGGAACGCGAAGGCGGCGCGCTGTCGTAAGACAAAAAATTTGCGGCGCCGCAGAGTTTTCGCTTGCAGAAAAAAATTTCGTCTTCCGAAAAATTTTTGCTTGTTGCCGATTAAAAAAGCGTCGGCTAAGAATTATAAAAACCCGCGTTTGCGCCGCAAACGCTTTTCCGATGAACGGAAACGATAAAAAATCAAAGAGGTGTCTGAAAATGAATGATTTTATACTTTGTTGCGGCTCTACTGCCGATCTTTCCGCCGAGAGGCTTCTCGAAAGGAATATTCAATACATTCCCTTCCATTATTACATGGACGGCGTGCAACACGTGGACGATTTGGGCAAAAGTATGCCGTATAGCGAATTTTACGCCGCCATGGTTCGCGGGGTGGTCACCAAAACTTCGCAAATCAACGCCGACGAGTACGAACGCTTTTTCGAACCTTTCTTAAAAGCGGGCAAAGACATACTATACGTCAGCCTTTCTTCGGGAATTTCCGGCGCGTACAATTCGTCGCTCATCGCGCAGAGCGCGTTGAAGGAAAAATATCCCGAAAGAAAGATATTCATGATCGATTCGCTGGGAGCGTCTTCGGGATACGGGCTTTTGATGGAATCGCTTGCGGATCTTCGCGACGAAGGCAAAAGCATTGAAGAAGTCGCCGCATGGGCGGAAGCGCATAAACTGAACGTGCATCACTGGTTTTTCTCCACCGACCTCACGTATTACGTGCGCGGCGGAAGAATTTCGAAAGCCGCGGGCTGGTTCGGCACCATTTTCAATATCTGTCCGCTCCTCAACATGGACGACAAGGGGAGGCTGATTCCCCGCAAAAAGGTGCGCACGAAACACAAGGTAATCCGCGAAATCGTAAACGCGATGGAAGCGACTGCGGAAAACGGCATTGAGTATAACGGCAGGTGTTATATCTCCCAGGCAGATTGTATGGAGGACGCCTTGGCGGTGAAAAATCTCGTCGAAGAACGTTTTCCCGCATTGAAAGGCAAGGTCAGAATTTTCGATATCGGCACCACCATAGGTTCTCATACGGGACCGGGAACCGTCGCGCTGTTCTTTTACGGAAAGACCCGTGCGGAATAAAGCGTGAAAAATAACGCGGAACAAGCCGAAAAATTCAAAAAGTTCTTTGCGCCCGCGGCGAAATGCCGCGGGCGCCGCTTTTTTATGATTTTCTTCTTTTTGCCGTCCGAAAGAAAATTTACCGACGAGAAGACGAAAAGAAGCGAAAGACAACTGACTCGGTTTGTGGAAAAAACTTCCGAAAAAGCGACAGCCGTTTCGGATAAAAAGCGAGAAAAGGCGGGATAAAGCCTTGTGCGGGGAAAAATTATCCTCGCTTTTGAAAACGCGGATAAAATTCGCACAACCTTAAATGTTGCTTATAGAAAGTATAAAGACAACGATTTTTCCGACGCTTGCGGTTTTTATCCGTTCGGATTATAATATTAGGGAAAAGGAGTGTGGGAGTATGGCAAAATTTGTTTTTGTAACAGGCGGCGTAGTTTCGGGGCTCGGTAAAGGGATCACGGCGGCAAGTCTGGGCAGGTTGCTCAAATCGCGCGGACTGAAGGTTGCGGCGCAGAAACTCGATCCGTATATCAACATCGATCCCGGCACGATGAGCCCGTATCAGCACGGGGAAGTATTCGTTACGGACGACGGCGCGGAAACCGACCTCGATTTAGGGCATTACGAACGGTTCATCGACGAAAATCTGAATAAATTTTCCAACCTGACGACGGGAAAAGTGTATTGGCAGGTACTCAATAAAGAGAGAAACGGCGAATATCTCGGACAAACCGTGCAAGTAATCCCGCATATCACGGGAGAGATCAAATCGTTTATTTACGGCGTTGCGGAAAAGTCGGACGCGGACGTAGTCATCACCGAGATCGGCGGCACCACGGGCGATATCGAAAGCCAGCCGTTTATCGAGGCGATCCGTCAGGTTTCCATGGAAACGGGGCGGAAAAACTGTTGTTTCATCCACGTTACGCTGGTGCCGTACATCACGGGATCCTATGAATTGAAAACCAAGCCGACGCAACATTCCGTCAAGGAATTGCAGGGCATGGGCGTAACGCCCGATATCATCGTAGCGCGCGCCGACGCGCCGCTGCCGGAAAACGTCCGCGAGAAAATCGCGATGTTCTGTAACGTTAAAAAGGAAAACGTCATCGACAATCTTACGCTTTCCACACTTTACGAAGCGCCCGTCATGCTGGAAAAACAACATTTTTCCGCAAGGGTGTGCGAAACGCTCGGTCTGAAGGCGAAAAAGGCCGATCTTACGGAATGGAAACAGATGCTCGCCCGCGTGAAAGCGCGGAAAGGCAACGTCAGAATCGCGCTTTGCGGTAAATATGTACGCCTTCACGACGCGTATCTTTCGGTAGCCGAAGCGCTGACGCATGCCGGATACGAAAACGGCGTGTTCGTGGACATCGACTGGGTGGACAGCGAAAGCATAACGGAAAAAAACGTTGCAAGCCTGCTCGGCGGTGCGGACGGAATTCTCGTTCCCGGCGGGTTTGGCGGCCGCGGCGTGGAGGGGAAGATCGTGGCGGCGAAATACGCGCGTGAAAACGGCGTGCCGTTTTTGGGAATATGTCTCGGCATGCAGGTGGCCGTTATGGAGTATGCGCGCGACGTGTTGGGATTTTCCGATGCGAATTCTTCGGAATTCGATCCGAACGGCAAACACTCCGTCATCGATCTCATGCCCGATCAGCACGGCGTGAAAATGGGCGGAACCATGCGCCTCGGCGCTTACCCGTGCGCGGTCAAAGCGGGCACGAAACTGGAAGAGGTCTATAAAAAGCCGCTTCTTTCCGAACGGCATCGGCACAGATACGAATTCAATAACGATTACCGCGAAGTTTTCGAAAAGGGCGGTATGAAGATCAGCGGAACTTCTCCCGACGGCAGACTCGTAGAGGCGGTGGAACTTCCCGAACATCCGTTCTTTATCGGGGTGCAGTTCCATCCTGAATTCAAATCCCGTCCCAATGCGGCACATCCGCTGTTCGCCGCGTTCGTGCGCGCCGCAAAGGAAAAGAAGGCGCAAAGCAAAAAATAATCGAATTTTTACGCTTGTTTTTCCGTGCGGAAAAATTCTGAAAAAGGCGCTGCAAATTTGTGCGGCGCCTTTCTTTTTTGCCGAAAAACCGCAATCTGATTGTCTATATGCGCATTTCAATCATTTTCGGCGTTCGGATGAAGCATTTTTTGATCGGAACGAACAATTATCGTCTTAATCGTTGACTTCAAAATACAAAAGGTTTATAATATCGGCAGTTCAACGAAAAGAGGTGGTAAGATGTTAATCAGAAACGGTGAAAAAATCCTTTTTACCGGCGATTCGGTTACCGACGCGGGCAGAGCCCGTCCCGTCGGAATGTGCAACAACGGACTCGGTTCGGCATATGTTTCCGTCATCAATAACTTTTTGACGGCGTATTGTCCCGAAATGCGTTTTCCCATTTACAATACGGGGGTGGGCGGCAACACTTCGCGCGATCTTTTAGCCAGATTCGATACCGATGTTCTGGATCTTCATCCCGACACGGTGTGCATTATGATCGGCGTCAACGATGTCTGGAGACAGTACGACACGCCGGATTATAAGGAAAGACACGTTTATATCGACGAATACGAAAAGAATCTGCGCGAAATGATCGAAAAGGCGACAAACGCTAAAATCAGAGTCATTCTGATGACGCCTTATTACATAGAACCCAATAAGGAAGACTGGATGCGCAAGAGCGTGGACGAATACGGCGCGGTCGTCAAAAAGCTTGCTAAGGAATATAACCTGCTTTGTATCGACGTGCAAAAGCCTTTCGACGAATATCTCAAATACCGCTATTCCGCGTTTGTGGTTTGGGACAGAGTGCATCCCAACGCGGTGGGCAGCATGCTGATCGCGCGCGAATTCTTAAAGGCGATCGGTTTTGACAGATTCTGATAATAAGAAAAACAAGCCTTCGGGCTTGTTTTTTTGTGCCTTTTCGGCAGGATTCGTCAAAATTCGCAAAAAAATTCGTGAATAGACTTAAATAGACAAAATTCCGCCGAATTTATGCCGATATCGCAAAATCGCGTTGGTTTTCGCCAAAAGTCGACAAAATAACCTTGAAAATTACACTACGCAACGGGGTTTATATGATATTGTAAAGAAAACATTTTAAGAAGCCGCGGAAAGCGGACGAAAAGGGAGGTTGTCAATATGGATGCGGAAAGTTTATTGATTTTTGTCAAAACGATGCTGGGTGAGGAAATCATCGGAAGAATCGATTTGCACGGAGATTCTTTGTTTCTTACCTTTGCGGACGGCAGTAAACGGGTGATCACGGTCGCATAGTTTTCCGATTCAGGAAAAATTTATTACGGTTTATCGCGCAGTTCGTTCCGCGCGGGGGATATGCCGCGTGTTTTTGCGCTGTTCCCCGCGCGGAATATCGTTTGGAAAAAAAGATAAAATATGCTATAATGCATTTATGGTGAAAATTCTTTTTATTTGTCACGGCAATATCTGCCGTTCGCCGATGGCGGAATTTTTTATGCGCGATTATGTAAAGAAAAAGAACCGTGCGGCTGCTTACGAGATCGCTTCCGCTGCCACCAGCAGCGAGGAAATCGGCAATCTTGTACATTACGGCACAAGAAAAGAACTTGAAAAACTGGGCATTTCTACGGCGGGGAAACGGGCGCGAAAGCTTACGGAGGCAGACGGAAAATATTACGATTTCCTGATCGCTATGGACCGCTTCAACGTGCGCGATACGGAGCGGATCGTCGGCGCAAATTACGCGCACAAGATCTTTCGCCTGCTCGATTTCACAAAGGAAAAACGCGACGTCGCAGACCCGTGGTATACGGGCGATTTCGACGCCACGCTCAAAGACGTGGTAAGCGGTTGCACCGCGCTTTTCGAAAAGCTGGAAAACGGCGAATTGCAATGAAAAAAATTACGCGGGACGGAATGCGAATTCCGTCCCGCGTGCAATTTTAAATATGATCGCGTGCGATCGTTCATAAAATAACTATGTAACGTCTTCTTGTCGGCGCTTTGGCTTATTTTTGATTAAGGTGAAATCGGTATCTTTTTTGAATCCGCTCAGCACCTTATACGTTACCGCAAAGGATACGGCAAGGGATATAAAGTCCGCAACGGTTTGCGCCCAGATCAGTCCGCCGAGTCCGAACAGCGCCGCCGCGCCGTAGAGGACGGGAATGAGAATGTATCCCTGCCGCGACAGCGCGAGTAGGGAAGCGCGCAGCGATTTTCCTATGGTTTGCAACATCATGTTGCTGATGATGACGTGGGACATAAACGAAAAACTGATCAGCTGTGCGCGCAGCATTAAAGTGCCGATGCGTATGACTTCGGGATCGTTTTTCTGAAACTGTTTTATCAGCCATGGCGCGGCGAAAAACGTGGCGACGGAGAGCGCCAGAAGAAATGCAAAGCAGACCTTGACGCAGAACCAGAAGGAATCGTAAACGCGGCGGTATTTTTTCGCTCCGTAGGAATAGCCGCATACGGGTTGGAAACCTTGCCCGAAGCCGATGAGGGCGGCGGAAGCGAAGGACGTGATTTTGGAAACGATGGAAACTGCGGCGATGGCTGCGTCGTTGCCGTAAATCCCCGCAACGGCGTTAAAGCAGATGGTGGCAACGCTTGTAATGCCCTGTCTGCAAAGGGAGGGCACGCCGCCTTTTACGATAGACAAGGCGTAGCGCCGGGAAAACGTAACGTTTTTCGGGCGCAGTTTGATGCAGTCGCTCTTTTCCAGCGCGACGAACAAGATGATGAAGCTGACCGCCTGCGAAACCACGGTCGCCGCCGCCGCACCCGTTACGCCCATGCGGAACGTGAAGATGAACAGCGGATCGAGCGCGATGTTCAATATGCCGCCGGCGGAAATTCCGAACATGGAATAATAGGCGTTGCCCTGGAAGCGCATCTGGTTGTTCATGACGATCGCCCCCGTCATTACGGGCGCGCCGAACAGGATCACGCGCATATATTCTTCGGCGTACGGGCGGATGGTCGGCGTTGCCCCCAGAACGTTGACAAGGGGTTTCATAAAGATCAGCCCGATCGCCATCAGCACCAGCGAAAAGCCTATGGAATAAAAAAAGCCCGTGGAAGCCATCTTCTTTGCGCTTTCCGCATCGCCTTCGCCGAGTTTTCTGGAAATAAAGTTTCCCGAACCGTGCCCGAAAAAGTAGCCGAATGCCTGAATCAGCGTCATCACGGGCAGGATAACGCCCACTGCGCCCGTCGCGCTGGTGTTCTGCATTTGTCCCACGAAAAAGGTATCCGCCATATTGTAAAAGGTGGATATCAGCATGCTTACGATGGACGGGATCGCCAGCTTGATGATGAGCGGCTTGATGGGGCTTGTCGTCAGCCGTTGCGTTTTGCTTTCCTGTGTTTCTGTGTGTTTCACTTTTCTTACCTTATTTTTCAATTATAACAGACATGAAGCCGAAAGGCAAATCGATCGGCGCGGAGTTTTTCCTTTTTATCAATTTATGTCACGCTGTAAAAAGTTTGCTCCGATAGGTCAATTGCCTGCCGACAAAACGTCAAGTTCAACGGCGGCTTTGAAAATCTCATTACGATATATCAACCTGTCGTTCCCGAAATCGGAAAAAACGCGAATTTTTGTTCGCTTAAACGGTCTGTCGGAAAATGTCGGAAATTGGTTTCAAAATCACTTTTTCTTCGTCGCAAAGTCATAAAAATAAAGCTCCTCGCGTAAGTTGATACGGGGGAGTTATCCACATTGACATTCTCAAAACGCGGTCATTATGTGGATAACTCCCCGATTTCGGCAAAGTTATCCACATATTCGGGAGGTCAATCGGTGTTCGTAGTAAAAGGTAAAAATATTCTCATCGCTTGCGTGCTGGCGCTCGCGTGCGTCGCCGCGGCGGTGTGTATCGGCGCGATGAACAAAAACGAAAATCATGTTTCCGCGGCGGAAATCAAAGTCGTCATCGACGCGGGGCACGGCGGAATAGACGGCGGCGTCACGGGAGTCAAAACGGGCGTGAAAGAAAGCGTGATCAATCTCGCCGTGGCGAGAAAGCTTGCAAAGCATTTCAATAACGCCGGTATCGATACCGTGCTCACGCGGGACAGCGACGCGGGGCTGTACGGTACGGCTACGGGCAATCTCAAACGCAAGGATATGGAAGCCCGCCGCGATATCATTCTGAAAGAAAAGCCCACGCTGGTCATTTCCGTACATATGAACAAGTATTCGGTTTCTTCCCGCCGCGGCGCGCAGGTTTTTTTCGACGAGAACAATCAATACGGTAAAATGCTTGCCGATTGCGTGCAGGAAAGCTTTAATTCCATGGAGGAGGCGGTGCGGCAGTGTTCCGCCTTAAAGGGAGATTATTATATCCTGAATTCGCATCCCTATCCCGCCTGCATTGCCGAGTGCGGTTTTCTTTCCAATCCGGAAGACGAAGCGCTCCTGATCACGGAAGAATATCAGGATAAAATCGCCTATGCCATCTTTAAGGGCGCGATCGATTATCTGACGGAAACCACATCTTATGCAAAAAACTTCGGGCACGGCGAAGCCGTGTAGCGGAAAAGAAACTGTGCATGCAGGCGCAGCGCAAATTCTTTGCGCGGCGCCTGCATTTTTTTATAAAAAAATCCGATAAAATTTGCCGCGCCGCGTCATAAAGCGGTTGAAAAACAAATTTTTTGCGGTATACTTTCGGTGCAGTGCGGAAAGGCGGCGAGAGGTAAAACATGAATACGGGAGAAATTATTTCGCTCATCGGGCTGATTGCTTCGGCAACGGTATGCGTTACGGGAACCATCGTGTTTTTTAAAAATGCGGGAAAGGACGCCGCCGAGCGCGGCGGCAAGAACGCGGAAATTTTAAGCAAGATCGACTTCATCAAGGTGCAGACGGAGCTGATCAGCGCGAAAAGCAACGCGATTTCCGAAAAGCTGGACGATCAGAACGCGCGGTTGATCGTGGTGGAGCAAAAGGCGGAGTCGGCGGGCTTGCCAGATCTTCCCGCAAAGATCGCGCGGATAGAAGAAAGTCTGAAATCGGCGCACCGCAGGATCGGCGAGCTGGCGGAGGACATCAAAACGCAAAGGGAGGAAGAAAAATGACGGAGGAACTGATAAGCGCGCTCGTTTCGGCGGCGGGAACGGTGATCACCGCGCTTTTGGGCATGCTTTCGGCATACGTCGTAAAGCTGATCAAGAGCAAAATTTCCGACGCGCGCACGGCGCGCGTATTAAAAACCGCGGCGGAATGCGTGATTTTAAGCGTGCAATCGACGGCGCAGACTTACGTGGACGAGCTGAAAAAGAACGGCAACTTCGATAAAGACGCACAGAAAGCGGCGTTCGAAAAGGCGAAAAACGCGGCGCTTGCCATGTTGAGCGAAGGCGCAAAGAAAACGCTGGAAGAACTGTTCGGCGACGCGGAGCAATACGTTTCCGCGCAGATCGAAAGCACGGTAAGGAGTATGAAAACGCCGGCCTGATTTATACATTTTGTTTGAATTGAAAAAGTAAGCAATTTGCGGAACAGGTGATTGAAAAAAGGCTGCTTCCATTCCATTTCCGCGTTTGTAGCCGGAGTGCGTTTTCCGCTATCGGGCGCAAGACAAATGAAAAAATTTTTTGCACAGCCGCCCGCCCCGTTTCGGGGCGGGCGGTTGTCGATTTTTCGGCGATCGTTACAAATTAAAGGAAAAGCCGAAGAAAACGCTTGTACTCTTAATCATGCGTTCGGCCATCGTAAAATACCGACGGAGAAAACGGCTTATCGATAAAAATAAAACGTTCGCGCACATTTTTTTAATTTTCCGAATTTTATGTAATAGCGGAAAATTCCTTCCGCATTTTTGCACCGCAGAGCTTTTCTTTTTGGGGAAAGCTTCTATTTTTTAGCTTAAAAGTGTCTTAAAATA
>CALVXL010000018.1 GCA_944369635.1 uncultured Clostridia bacterium | reverse complement strand
TATTTTCATCATCAGTTTAAAAAATTCTTCAACGTGAGCCCCATGCGTTACCTAAATCTGGTGAGAATCGAAAGATCGAAGCTGCTTCTCGCCGCGACGGACGACTCCGTCACACAGATCGCCTCGGAGGTCGGCATAGACAATCCCGTTTATTTTACCGAACTTTTCACCAAAACCATAGGCGTTTCTCCAACGAGCTACCGTAAAATCGTAACGGGAAAAATATAAGAATCCAAAAACTTCGCGCAGAGCGGCGCTGCAAGTCAAAAAGAGGCGGAAAATTCCGCCTCTTTTTGACTTGCAGCCGTTTCATCTTGAACGAAAGCAATTATAACAAAAGATAAAATACCGCGCCAAGCACCCCGGCGCCCAACATGACGTAAATGGGATTTGCCTTATATTTTCTCAAGAAAAACATCGCCGCCGCAAAGATGATCACCGAGGCGATATTCAACGCGGAAGCGTCGGGCGAAAAACCGCCTTCACCCCAGAACGAAAGGATTAAAATCGACAAGCCCGCCGAAGCGATGAGCGCCACGATAACGGGACGGAGAAAGGCAAGCGTATCCCGCACAAAATTCATTTTTCGGAAACGGTAGTAAAGGAACGCCAGAAGCGACACGATGACCGCCGAGGGCAGAATACAGCCAAGCGTGGCGATGATTCCGCCCCATATTCCGCCGACTTTTATGCCGACGAACGTTGCCGAATTGATGGCGATCGGTCCCGGCGTCATCTCAGCAATGGTGATGAGGTCGGTAAACGCCGTCATCGTCAGCCAGCCGTTCTGCTCCACGACATGGCTTTGTATGATGGGAATTGCGGCATAGCCGCCGCCGATACTGAAAAGCCCTACCTGAACGAATACCCAAAAAAGATCGAGATAGATCATCTTTTTTCCTCCTCTTCGGCGCTTTCCCCTTTTCCTTTAATGTCATCTTCTTCCCGCTCTTTGACGATTTTTTCCTCGGCAACATCTTTTTTATCTTCCGCCGTCTTTTTCTTCCTTCTATGCACGATCAGATATTTTAAAGAAAGCACGATAACCGCCAGGGCAATGCTGCCCAGCACGATATACGCCGCGTTGATATCGAGAAAAAACGTAAGCACAAACGCCGCCGCCATCAGAACGATGTATAAGGCGTTTTTTTCTTTGAATACGCCGCCGCCCATCTTCAGCACGACATCGCAGATGACCGCGGCTACGCCCGCCTGCATTCCCTTCAGCACGGCGGAGACGATTTCGTTTTCGCGGAAAGCGTCGTAAAAAAACGAGATTGCAGTGATGATGAGCATGGGCGGCAAAATGGTGGCAAATACGGCGACTGCCGCGCCGAATATCCCGCCTATTTTATATCCCGTAAGGATTGCGGCGTTGACGGCGATTGCGCCCGGCGACGATTGCGCGATTGCCGTCAGATCCATCATTTCCGATTCTTCCAGCCATTTCAGATCCTCCACGAACTTTCTCCGCATCAGGGGAATGATGACAAAACCCCCGCCGAACGTAAACGCACTGATGTAAAAACAAGACGTAAACAATTTCAGATATTTTTTTGCTTTTTTCATATCGATCTCCCGTCAGTTTATTATATCACTTGACAGTTTATTTGTAAAATACTATAATTTTAATAAAATTATAATAAAAATATTATAAAAAAAAAAAAAAAAATGACGTTAAGACATCTTAAGATATTGAAAGAAGTTTGCGAATGCCGTTCCGTTACGCAGGCGGCGAAAAACCTCTATATCGCGCAACCGTCCGTCAGTGCGGTAATCAAGGAAACGGAAGAGCATTACGGCGTCAGGTTATTTAAAAGAATCAAAAACCGCCTCGTGATCACCGAAGCGGGACAAGAACTGTACGAACGCGCCTGCAACGTTCTGAACGATTTCAACGACTTTGAAAACTGCGCTTATAAAAAAAGCCGCGCCGACACGATTAAGATCGGCACATCGCTGACGATCGGAACTTTTCTGCTTCCGGAGCTCATGAAAAAGATCAGAAAAAACTTTCCTTCTGCGGAAATGAAAATCAAAATCTTCCCGAAAGAAAGCGTGGAAAATGCGGTGCTGACGGGCGAACTCGATTTGGGATTGGTGGAAAACGCGGTCAATCTGCGGGAATTCGACGCGCAAAAATTTTACCGCGACGAGCTGGTAGCGGTATGCGCGAAAGACTACCCCGCGCCCGACACGCTGAAAATTTCCGAGCTTTTCGATTACCCCTTTATCCTGCGGGAAAAAGGAAGCGCTTCGCGCGAACGGTTCGACAGTTTTTCTGAAGCACACGGCGTGAAAATAGAGCCATTTATCGAATCCGCCAACCCGCAGGCCGCGCTGAACTGCGCCGCTGCGGGGTTGGGAATCGCAATCTTGCCGTTGGGCATGGCGGAAGAAAAGCTGAAAGAAGGAACGCTTCGGCGCGTCGGAGTGGAAAATACGCGTTTCGAAAGGGAATATTACGTCATCTGCCGTAAGAAAAAGCCTCTTACCGCCCTGCAACGCAACGTGCTTGCCCTTTGCACCGCGTTCCTTTCGGAATAAAAGTAAAAGCCCGCTGCGGAAAAACGTTTGTGTTTTTCCGCAGCGGGCTTTTCTTATCCCTTTAGGGGACGGCTATTGCCGTTTCGTCATCAGATAATAAATTTTACTGCAACGCAAAGGAAGCGCTGTTTTGATCAGGAACGCAAACCGTTGATTTTTCTGATCGCCCGCTTCTGTTCGGCGGTGAGTTTATCGTTGCGGTGATAATCGTAAAAACCGTTCTGTTCCTGTTCCACGTCGTAAAGCTGCGTATAGCAAAAACCCGAAAGTTTTTTACAGGAAAAGAGCAGTTTCGCCAGCTCTTCGTATCTTTTTACAAATGCGCCCCCGTCTTGTTCGCCCTTACCGTACCCCCACGTTTCTTCGCTCTGCACCGCACCTTCGTTGACCGTATTTGTTTCGTCCGTCTTTACGCCCAGCGCGATGCCGCCGAATTCGCTGATGTTGACGGGTATGCCCTTTTTATATCTGAGCCGCTCTCCCTTACAATAAAGAAGCGGCACTTCGAGCACATCCTTCTCGTCGAGCAGCGCCAGATATTTCCGCAGATTATCGGTGCTTTCATAACAGTGGAAATCGTAAAGATCGGTCTTGTGCCCGTGATGTCCTCCGCTCACATCCACGCAAGGACGGGTGACGTCGTAAATTTTGGTGAAGTTGTAAACGATGTCGATATAACGCACGTCGCGTTTTTTCTTTGCGTCGTCCCATGCGCCCCACGCTTCGTTGAGCGGACACCAGGTAACGATACAAGGGTGATTGAAATCCCGCGAAAGCGCTTCCTCCCATTCGTTGAGGAACTGCCCGACGCCGGCAAGATCGTGATAATCGACGCCCCACCCGGGAAATTCGCCCCAAACCATATAGCCCGCTTTGTCGCAAAGATATAAAAACTTCGGGTCGAAAACCTTTTGATGCAGGCGCGCGCCGTTGAATCCGAGATCGAGCGCGATATCGATGTCTTTCTGCATGGCGGCGAGATCGGGCGCGGTATATATACCGTCGGGATAATAGCCCTGATCGAGCACGAGCTTTTGAAAGACGGCTCTTTTGTTCAGGACAAATTCCATGCCTTCATAGCCCACTTCGCGCAAGCCGAAATAGGAAAACACTTCGTCGCCTTCGTAAACGATGCGCACATCGTATAAATTTCCCTTTCCCAGATCCCAAAGGTGTTTTTCATCGAGACCTATGCGGAATTTTTTTCTGTATTCCGCTCTGCCTTTGCTTATTCCCACGATTTTTCCGCCGAAAGAAACTTCCGCGCGATAGTTGCCCTTTCCTTTAACAAAAAGGTCTACGTTTACCGCGCCGCGGTCGATGTCGGGATAAAAATAAAATTTTTCGATGCGGTTTTCAGGCGCATATTCCAGCCACACGCTCTGCCAGATGCCCGTCGTGCGGGTATAAAAACACCCGAAAGACTGCTTTTTAAAAGACTGTTTGCCGCGCGGCTGATCGGTAAGGTTGTAATCGCGCACGCAAAGAGACAACTCGTTTTCCCCCTCGCGGAGAAGATCGGTGATGTCAAAACAAAACGGCGTATACCCGCCTTTGTGTTCGCCCGCAAATTTTCCGTTGACGAAAACCTGAGAAAAATAATCCACCGCTCCGAAGTTCAGCAAAACGCGCTTTCCCTTTTCCTGCGGAGTGAACGTGCGTTTATAATAACATACGGGGATAAAATCGGTGTTACGGACTCCCGAAAGTTCGCTTTCCGGGCAGTACGGCACGCAAATATCCTGCCATTTTTCATTGTCGTAACCGAAACTCCAGATCCCGTCCAAAAGCTGCGTCGCCATGCGCGCTCTGACGGGGTTGGGAAACGCTGTCTTTTCCATATCGATTTTCCTTTATCCGTTAATTTTTAAATATTCTTCCAGTTCTTTTTTATAGGGTATCGCCTGCTGCGCGCCTTTTTTGGTAACGGTAAGCGCGCTTGCCGCGGCACAGTACCGCATACTTTCTCTGACGCCGAATCCCGAAGCCAACCGTTCCGCCAGCGCGCCGATGGTGGTATCGCCCGCAGCGGTGGTGTCCGTAACGGCGACCTTTATGATGCCTTCGCGCGCAGTTTCGCCTTTTTTGTAATAAAACGAACCGTCCTTGCCGAGCGTTACGAGGATTTCGCCCACCCCTAAGGCGCTCAGACTTTCGCAGGCGGAAAGAAGTTCCTGCTCCGTACCCGCTTTTTTACCCGTCAAAATTTCCGTTTCCGTTTCGTTCGGAACAAGTACGTCCGTCGCGGACAGAATTTCTCTGCCCAGCGAAACGGCAGGAGCGGGATTCAACACGGTGATCATCCCCTTTTCTTTGGCGCGGCGCATTGCCGCCGCGACGAGCGCGCCGTCGATTTCCAATTGACAGACGAGCACGTCTCCCGCGCGACACTCGTTTTCGATAACGGAAAACACCGATTTTTCGTCGAGGCGCATATTTGCGCCGCCGTCCAGCACGATGCGGTTATCCCCGCCGATCACCCATATGCTGGCAATTCCCGTGGACACGCCCTGCAATTTTTGTATGTAGCGGCAGTCGCATCCGTATTTTTTCAGAGAATCGTAACAGATTTTTCCGAACGGATCGTCGCCGATTGCGCCGATCATATACGTTTCGGCGCCGAGTTTGCTGCAGGCGACCGCCTGGTTTGCTCCCTTTCCGCCGGCATTGATGATAAACCCGCCGCCCGAAAGCGTTTCCCCGCTTTGCGGAAGATACGGCGCATTGATGACCAGATCGCAGTTTATGCTGCCAAGTACGAATACCCTTCCCATCTTTTCCTCCGATTTATTCTGTTTTATATTATCATGACGACGAAAAATTGTCAATCGGCGATAACCATTTCCCTTTATCGGACAGCGGAAACGTTTTTATTGACGCCCCCTCGCGCCCGAAAGGACAACTTTTCCGTTACGGAAACGGGCGCGACGATAAGTCGCGCCCGCAGATAAGCCTTTATCGGATCATCGGCAGAAATCTTTTACTGCAGAATCTCCGTCGTGATATAATCCACGCCCCATTCGATCAACGCCGCCGCGCTTTCCGCGCTGTTGCACGTCCAGCAATTGATTTCCACGCCGTTTTCGTGCAAAAGTTTTACGTTTTCCGCCGTCAGCGAACGGTAATTGATATCCAGATCAAAATTGTATTTTTTCAGTTTTCCGATAAGATCGTCCGTGTAAAAATCCACAAGATACTGCAATTTTTGTTGCGGCAGAAGCTTACGCACCGTAACCATATTCTCATACGAAAAAGAAATGAAGATGATCTTTGCCAGATCGTATTCCGCTTTGCAGATCTCAATGATCTCCGCAATGTTCTTTTCCTGCATCGCATTTTTCAGCTCGATCACGGCGACCTTTTGATAGCGCGCGCAGACTTCGAGATATTCTTTTAACGTCGGGATTAAATGCGCGCGATCATAAACGCCTTCTTTCCCGCTCGCAAGCAACCGAAGATGCGAAAGTTCTTCGAAATCCGTTTCTTCGATACGAAAATCCTTTTCGCAAATCCGCCCTGTCGTGTCATCATGAAAAATCAAATATTTCCCGTCTTTTGTCACGTGCACGTCGCATTCCATGCCGAAATAATCGCGGTTTCCCGCCGCGACAAAAGCCGAAAGAGAATTTTCGCGCTCGATCCCGCTCAATCCCCTGTGAGCTACCATGCGCGTATCTTTTTTTTGCTTTAATTTTATCGTTTCCATACTTTCACCTCTTATTTTCAGCATACACCTTCAGACGGTAAATGTCAACGAAATTCCTCCGAAATATCGCTGTAATAACCGCCCCGATACCCCGCCTCGGAAAGCAGCTCGCAACAGGCGAGAAGGATATCGCCGTATTCTTTCATATACGCGGCGTAATCCTTATAGAAATATTGCTCGTGAATCATGATATGGATAAACCCGAATTCGTCCGCGCAAACCGCCTCGGAAAGCTTTGCGACATTCTCCCTGACGGTCTGCAGAAGGTTCATGCAAAGATCGATCTTCGCAAATACTGTATCGTCGCTGCGCGAAATTTTTTCGTGCGTTATGCGTCGGCAGAATTCTTCGTCTTTTCCGTACGCGACGAGCGGCTTGCCGTTTTTCACGTCGAAATACCCGCAAAATCCTTTATACCCCGCATGACTTAACGCGGCGAGACCGCTTTTTGTAATCTCCCCGTAATGCACCGTCGCAAAATTCGCAAGCGAACTTTTGCCTGCAAAACGAACCACTTCCCGATGCACTTTTTCCGCGTCCGCAAAGACCGTTTCGCCGTCTGCCGTACGATAGGGAAATTCCGGAAATTCCCTCAGCGCATGAAAGGAAAACTTCAGCCAATCCGCATTCTGCGCCCACTCCGTCTTATAACAATCGGGCATCATCGACAAATCGAAATCGCCGCGGTCCTTTTCAAATCCCCTGCTCGTCGAATTATCGTAAAACAAATTGAGCACGACTTTCGCACCGTATTTTTCATGCGCACGCCTGTATAGCGCAAGATACGGGTGATCGAAAACCGATTCGGGTTGGCTTTGCGCAATCTCCTGTAAAAAAACGATATTGTCGTCCGATGATATTCTGAACAAACGCGCCTTTGCCGCGTCTTTTAGCCGTTGCATTTTTTGCCTCCTCGCTTTTCCGTCCCGCTCGCTTACGCCTTTTTAATCTGCTATCAGGCGACCTTTTCGGTATTTTTTATTATATCACACCTTTTTATTGTTTACAATAACAAAAGCGCGGAATTTTTTCCGCGCTTAAAAATCCAAAGCCGACACAATTATTTTTCGGTTTTTTTCGTTTCTTCTCCGACGTATTCCACAATATCCGATATTCCGCAGTCCAGAATTTTGCACAGATCGTCGATCTTAGCGGTGCTGATGCCCATTCCCTTCCTCATGCGGTCGATCGTCGCACTGCTGATCGAATATTTATTGATCAGAGTATACGTCGATATGTTCTTTTCTTTCAGGGTCTTCCAAAACGGGCGGTATGTGATCATTATACTTATATTATAAAATATAGTTATTTCCTTGACAATAGTCATAAATATGACTATAATATATTTAAAAATATATAGAGGTAAGGAGATCTTTATGCAACTGAAACAGAGCACCAAAGACGCGTTGGACGCAGCCCTTACGCAGGCGGCGGAAGAATACTGCGCGTTTGACGCAGTGCGCAAAAAGGAAGAAGAACTTTTTGCACAAGAAGAACAGCTTTACAAGAAACATACGGACGACGTAAGAAAGAGTTCCGACGCGTTGCTGGAAACTTTCAAAAGCACCATGGCAGACAATGCGGTTTATAAAGGGACCTATCATAACGAAACGGAAAAAAAGGACGACGCGCGCAAAGCGCTTACCTTTGCAAAAGCCTGCGCGGTTTTAAAAAAGGCAGTCGGAATATACGGTGCGCAATACGGCGCGGCAAGCGCGCAGCGAATGATTTGCGAACAGCAGCGAGGAAAACCGACGGACGATAAACTCAAAAACAAGGCGACGGAAATCGCGCAGCGCGAAACGAACAAGGGCGTATCTGTCCGCAGAGCGCTTTACCTTATTCCGATCGCCGTAGCAATACTGTTTATTTTTATTCCCCTGCTTCTCCGCCCGGTAACGTCGCCTGCATTCGACAACTTCTTTTATGCGGGCAAAACGCCGAACGTCGTATATTTTTCGCTGTTCATCGGCATTGCGGGACTCATTGCCACGGGAATATTCAATGCTTTCCGCCGCAAAGCACAAAAGAAAGCGATCGAACAATATCTGACAAAAGACAGCGGCGTGTGGAAGAAGATCGGAGAGAAGAACGCAAAGCTGACCGGATTTTACGAAGAAAAATCCGCGGAAGCAAAGAAACATTCCGACGAATACTTCAACATCATGACCCTTGTGACGCAAAAGATGGTCAATGAAATTTATTTAAAACCTTTCCCCCAGGAATTCACGGATTTAGAAGATCTTGCCGCGGGCGAACAATTGCTCGCAACGGGGCGGGCGGAATCGCTGAAAGACGTATACGACATTCTGGAACGCCGCCACAACGAAAACGCAAAAGCCCAGGCGGAAGCGCAGCATCGCGCGCGGATGGAAAGCATCAATATGGAGCAACTCCGTTCGCAACAAAAAGCGGAAGAGTATGCGAGAAAGCAAGCGGCCTACGCCCGCGAACAGGCGGAATATGCAAGGGCGCAGGCGGATGCGGCAAAAGAGCAGGCGCAGGCATTAGGCAAAATGGCGGAAGAAAGCGAACGGCAGACCGAATATGCGCGGAGACAGGCGGAAAGCGCTTCCACCATGCAATCGGATATCGATTTTATGAAGCGGAACAACTGAACGGGACAAACGGCGGAAATATTTCTACATAAAACGACGTCGCGCGCAAAGTCTGACTTTGCGCGCGATATTTTTATAGATTTTCCGCATTACAACGACGGCTTATCGTCGTTTTCTTTCTTTTCCTTCCGCAAAGCCTTTGCCGAAACCGATACGAGTTTGCAAACGCCCAGCACCGCAAACATAAATGCGGTGAATATTGCCGCCATGATGAGGGCGGTAACGACCGAGGGAAGCCCCAAGCCCAGAATATCTTTCCGGATGTAAAGGAAATTCACCGCGTCATCCACGCTACCGAATAGCAGATTTGCAAAAATCGCGACGACGGCGATACAGCCCATCAAGATAAAGGGATAGCGTATCGACTTTATATCGATCTTTGCCGTTTTTGAAACATAGAGATAAAATCCGAAAAACAGCAACACCGTATGCTGCAAAACGCTTTCCAAAACGCGGAAACTGAAAGGCGCATAGCGGTTCAGAATTCCGTCGGGATAGAAGAAAAACAGAAAACCGCCCATGATACAGATCGGCGCAACGGCATCATAAAACCATTCTTTTTTGATAATGACCGACGCGGGAACAAGGTAGCACAAAAGGCTGCAAAGCTGAAAAGGCAGAATTTCGTTCGGCATTACGATATACGCCACCTTATCTAAAATCCCCTTTCCTCGTCCGTCGGCATACGCCCACACGCGCCAGAGCTGTAAAAATACAAAATTGAAGACGATCAACGCCGCGCTGACGATTAAAACGATTCTCTTCGCCCTTTCCGATCTGTTGCGAAGCGCAATGCTTACGCCTACCGAAAGGATGATCGCAACGACAAAAAACAGAATATGGGCTGTCGAAAACAACTTATAATCCGTAAAGTTCTTTACGTACTCGAAAAACATACTTGTCTCCCCCGCCGCAAAAAGTAAATTTTTTTCGCGGCAATTACAAAATTATTTTTCGTAAATTTCGCGCTTCAATACGCCGATCTCAGGCAGATTTCTGTATTTCTGCGCATAGTCAAGCCCGTAGCCGACCACGAACTCGTTGGCGATGTCAAACGCTTTATAATCGGCGACGACGTCCGCTTCCCTGCGTTCAAACTTATCCAAAAGCGCGCAGACCTTGATGGATGCGGGATGGCGCTGGTTGAGCATCCTTTTCAGATAAAATAAAGTGTGCCCCGTGTCCACGATATCCTCCACGATCACGACGTGTTTGTTTTCGATACTGCGGTCCAAATCCTTAACCAGTTTGACCTCCCCGCTGGTCGTCCCCGTACCGTAACTTGAAATCGCCATAAAATCGATTTCAAGGGGAATTTTCATCGCGCGGATAATGTCCGCAAAAAACAGCACGCTGCCTTTGAGAATACATAGCATCAGCGGCTGTTTTCCCGCATAGTCCCTGTCGAGTTCCGCCGCGATCTCTTTCACTTTCGCGTCGATCTCTTCCTTACTGATCAATACTTTTTCAAGATCCTGGTGCATTTTTAACTCCTTTGTGGTTTATACGTCAATTTTATCACGTTTACCGTGCTTTTGTCTACTTTTATTTTATCGGAAACGTCGAGCCCCGAAAACAATATCTCTTTTCCGTCCGCAATCAAAAGCAATTGCCCCCTGAGCCTGGCAGGATATTTTCTGTCGATATAGTAACTTTTCAGTTTCTTTTCCCCGCCGCCGAATTTACAAAAGACATCGCCGTCCCGCCGCGTCCGCACGGTCGCGTTTTTGCCGATCTTATCCGCATCGGCAAAATACACCCCGCATTCGCCGCATTCCTTTTCAAATTCGGCAAGGGTGCTCTTTTCCGCCCGTAATAAATTTCCGCAAAAGAAATATTCGCCCGCGCAAAAAGGCTTTTCTTCATATACGTCCCCGCCGTTTTTGTAAATTACGATTTTATCGTATTCCCTTATCGCCGTATATCCATTTAAAAGATCGGCACGCGCGCCGTTTTCCTTTTCTTTCAGCGCCGCCACGGCTTCGATATGCGAAAAAGTATAATCTTTCCCGATCCCCATTCTTTTCAAAGCGATGGCGACCGCCCTTTTGAGCAAAACGCCGTCCGCTTGCGTAATTACCCCGAAAACGCGCCCTTTTTGCAAAACGAATCTTGCGGCAAGGCCGTCGAGATACTCGTCCTCTTCGCACGCTATGGCGGCAAAACGGGATAAGGCGCGTTCCGCTTCGGGAAAGAGCGCTTCCGCCGCCGGCAATAATTTATGCCGCACGTAATTGCGTTTTATATCGGTATCCGCATTGGTCTCGTCGGTAACAAACGGCAAATGATTTTTTGCAAGATATTCTTCTATTTCCGCCTTGGAAGTTTGCAAAAACGGGCGTACGATCCCGCCGTTTTGCGCCTTTATCCCCGCGGCGCCTTTCAAAGATGTACCGCGGAACAGATTGAGACGAACCGTTTCCGCATTGTCGCGCGCATGATGCGCCGTGGCGATTTTATCCGCTTTTCCGCTTCTGAGCAACTCGCAAAACTTTTCATAGCGAAGCGCCCTCGCCGCCTGTTCTAAAGAGATTCTTTTTTTCTCCGAATAAGCGACGCTGTCCACCCGATAAAAAAACAGTTCCACTTTGAGATTTTCACAAAGTTCTTTTACAAACAGGCTGTCGCGTTCGGACATTTCGCCGCGTATCCCGTGTTCCACATTGACCGCACATACGGAAAAACCGTCCGCTTTTGACTTTTCAAGCAAAAAATGCAAAAGCGCGACGGAATCGCCTCCGCCGCTGAGCGCAACCGCAATTTTTTCGCCTGCCGAAATCAGATTTTTGTAAAAATCATTCATAATTTTATTGTAGCAAAAAATACGATAAATTACAAGATTTTCCGCAACATTGGAAAAAAATTATAAATTTGCCGAATTTACAGGAATTTTAGTTGTCAAATCGCGCATAATATTCTATTATAATATAGCATCTTGAGAACGTGAAGCGACTCCGTTTTCGGGATAGCTCTCATCGCGGGATGGAGCAGTTCGGTAGCTCGTCGGGCTCATAACCCGAAGGTCGTGAGGTTCAAATCCCACTCCCGCAACCAACAGCAAATAAAACGAACCTTGAAGAAAATT